>JAWWAN010000159.1:0-7589 GCA_033721675.1 Rhodothermales bacterium
CGCAGCCCGAGGTGGTGGCCCGGCACTATACGGAGGCCGGCAATGCGGCGCGCGCCGTCGCGTACTGGCAACGGGCCGGGGAGCAGGCGCTGGAGCGCTCCGCCACCCGCGAGGCCGCCGCGCACCTCGCCGCCGCCCTCGCCCTCACCAGCCGCCTCCCGGAAGCGGAGCGCGCACGGACCGAGCTGTTCCTGCTCCTGCGCCGAGGCATGGCGCTACAGGCCCTCCGGGGGTTCGCCGCCTCTGAGGTCGAGACCACCTACGCACGGGCACGGACGCTGATCAAGAACGTGCAGATCGACCCGGTCGAGCGGTTCTTCGTCTTCTATGGCCTCGCCGGCTTCTACAACACCCGCGCGCAGTACACCCTCGCGCGGGAGTTCAGCCAGGAGTTGCTCCGCATCGCCGAGGAGACCGGCCACCCCGCCCTGCGGCTGGAAGCGCACTGGATCGCGGGGATGGTGGCCTACCATGACGCCGATATGGACACCGCCGAACGGCACCTCGCCGAGGCCCGGCGCCCCGCGCTGTGGGACGCCTACCAGCCCGGTACGCTGCCCAACTGGTTCGACCCCCGGGTGGCTACGCTCTACTTCACCGCCCTCGTGGAGTGGCACCGCGGTCTGCCCGACCAGGCGCTGAAGCGCGTGGACCAGGCGAGGACCATCGGGGAGACCGTCCGCCACCCCTTCACGGAGGCCTGGATCCACAGCCTCCATACGGACCTCCTGATGCTGCGGCGCGAGTGGGCCGCCCTGGAAGAAGCGGCTGACCCCTTCGTGGCCCTCTGCGAAGAACAGGCGTTCCCGTTCTTCCTGTACTGGGCCCTCGGGAAGCGGTACCTCGCGCGCTGCCACTGCGGCGGCGGCCCCGAAGACCGCGCGGCTGTGGTGGAGACGCTCGCCGTCGTCTCACAGATCGGTACCCTGAGCGACCTGCCCCGGGGCCTCGCCCGGGTGGCGATCACGTTCGCCGAGGCCGGCGCCGTGGACGAGGCCGAGGTGCCGCTGCGGCGGGCGCTGGAGATCACGCAGACTACCGATCATAAGCTGACCGAAAGCCTTCTGCTCCAGGCTCGCGGCTGCCTGCTGCTGGCACGCGGGGCCGCCGGCGAGGCCGAAGACGCCTTCCGGCAGGCCCTCCGCGCCGGCGAGCGCGCCGAGACCCTCGCCCGGACGCTCCAGGCCGGCCTCCGCCTCGCGCACCTCCTCCACGACCAGCACCGGACCGACGAGGCGCGCGCCGTCCTCGCCCCCCTCTACGCCCGCTTTACCGAAGGCTTCGAGACGCCAGACCTGAGGGAAGCCCGCGCGCTGCTCGATGCCATGGCCGAGGCCTGAACGGCCCCGCGCAGGGTCACTCCGGGATCACCAGCTCCGGCGGGATGCCCGCTGCCAGCACCTCGGATGCCAGCCGGAGCAGGCGCCGCTGCTCCGGCCAGCCCAGCCGCGCGGCGGCCTCCTCTGCCGGCAGCCACGCGAAGGCGTCGTGCTCGGCGTCGAGCACAGGGTCGGCGTCGAGCTCCGCCGCGAAGGCAGGCGCGAGGTTCACGCGGTCCGCCTGCCCCTCGTAGAACACGTTGACCGAGGGCAGCGCCCAGAAGCACCGTGGCGCGCAGCCCGTCTCCTCCCGCAGCTCGCGGCGCGCAGCCGCGTGCGCGGTCTCGCCCGCGCGGATCTTGCCGCCGACCATGCGCCACTGCCCGTGGTAGGTCCGCCCCGGGGCGCGGCGCAGGACCAGGAAGCCGACCCCGTCCGCCGCGATGCGGTACGGGTATACATCGACGACGCGGATAACGGCTGTGGGCATGGGGCGGGGAGCCTGCGTGGCGGGGAACGAATATTCATCGTGCGAGCGTGAAACAAGATCCGCTGCTGCGCGAAAAGGCCCTCGTGGATGCGGTGATGGCACCCCCCACTCGCTTTCGCCGTGCCCAGACCCTACCTTCGTTAAGCGTTTTCTTCCTCACTCGCCCTGCCCTCTCGGAAGGAGCCTGATGGCCGTTCCCGAACCGAATCCCAACCCGCTGCAGGCCCTCGAACGCGAGAACGAACGCCTCCGCCGGTCGCTCCAGGAGCTGTCCCTCCTGAACGAGCTGGCCCGCGAGATCGGGGTGGCGCACGACACCGACGCCGTGATGCGCACCATCGTCCGGCGCTCGCTCAAGAGCGTCGGGGCGGAGCAGGGGGTGATCTCCCTCGTCGAGGAGCGCAGCGGCGACCCGATGACCACGCTCATCCGCACCGCCGGCAGCAACGAGCAGCAGACCCCGTTCCACCTCAACGACCCGCTGCTGGGGTGGATGCTCTACCACAAGAAGCCCCTCCGCCTGGACGACCCGGCCCGCGATCCCCGGTTTCGGGACGCGGCCTGGCAACCGGCCGTGCGGTCCGTGCTGTGCGTGCCGCTGATCACCCGCGCCCGCCTGATCGGCATCCTCGCCGTCTTCAACAAGCAACCGGCCGGGAGTTTCACCGAAGACGACCAGCGTCTGCTCTCGATCATCGCCGCGCAGTCCGCCCAGCTCGTCGAGAACGTCCGGCTGCGCGAGCAGGAGCTGGCGTTGCGGCGGATGCGGCGCGAAATGCGGCTGGCGCACGAGATCCAGACGTCGCTGCTCCCCTCGACGCCGCCCGAGGTCGCCGGCTATGCCTTCGCCGGCGTGAGCCGCCCGGCCCAGAGCGTCGGCGGCGACTTCTTCGACTACCTGCCGTTGCCGGACGGCCGCCTGGGCCTCTGCGTGGCCGACGTCTCAGGGAAAGGGCTGCCGGCCGCCCTCCTGATGGCGACGGTGCAGGCCACGCTGCGCGGCCTCGCCGCCGTCACGCCCGATGCCGGCGAGGTGCTCGCCCGCACGAACGCCCTGCTCCGGCCCCGCTTGCGGCGCGGCAGCTTCGTGACGCTGTTCTACGGCATCCTCGACGCCGAGACGCACCGGCTTTCCGTGGCCAACGCCGGCCACAACCGGCCCCTGCGGTGCACGCCGGCGGGGCAGGCCGAGCCGATCGAGCACGGCGGCCCGGCCCTCGGCCTCCTCCCGGACGCCCGGTATACCGAGGCCGTGCTGACGCTGGCCCCCGGCGAGACGGTCCTCATCTTCTCGGACGGCGTCACCGAGGCCATGAATGCCACCCACGAGCAGTTCGGGGACGAGCAGCTCGCGCGCCTCCTCACCACGCACGCCGATAGCGCACCGGCGGCCCTCATCGAACACGTGACGGCCGCCGTCCACCGCCACGCCGGCGGCGCCCCTCCCTCTGACGACCTGACGCTGCTGTGCTTCCGGCGCTCGGCCGGCTGAGGCCTGCACGCAGACGCAACCCGGACCCGCCGCGCTCGTTCGACCCAGACGAGACGCCGTAGCCGAGGCATCGCCCTGCAGACCGCGTCCCTCCCTCCTCGCGCACCCATAGCGGGCCCGGCGCCGCCCGCTGCACGCGTCCATGACGTGCACCTCCTGCGGCTTCGAAAATCCCACCGGGATGAACTTCTGCGGCGGATGCGGAACGGCCCTGCCGCTGCCGTGCACGGCGTGCGGCTTCAGCAACCCGCCCGGCTTCCGGTTTTGCGGGGGCTGCGGCGCCTCGCTGGCCGACGCCCGCCCCGAGCCGCCCCCGGTGGACCGCCCCCCCGCAGAACGGCGGCAACTGACCGTCATGTTCTGCGACGTCGTCGGCTCGACGGAGCTCTCGACCCGGCTCGACCCGGAGGACCTGCGCGACGTGATCCAGCGCTACCAGGCCGCCTGCGTGCGTGCGGTGGAGCGCTTCGGCGGCTATGTGGCGCAGTACCTGGGGGACGGGCTGATGGTCTACTTCGGCTACCCGACGGCGCGGGAGAACGACGCCGAGCGGGCCGTGCGCGCCGGGCTCGACATCCTGCGCGCCGTGGAACGCCTCAGCCGCCGCCTCGAAACGACCCTGGGCATCGAACTGGCCGTGCGCCTGGGCGCCCACACCGGGCGCGCCGTGATCGGGCAGATGGGCGCGGGGACGCGCCGCGAGCAGCTCGCCCTGGGGCAGACGCCCAACGTGGCGGCCCGCTTGCAGGCGCTGGCACCCCCCGGCACCCTCGTCATCAGCGAGGCGACGCACCGGATCGTGGCCGGCCGGTTCGAGACCGAGGCGCTCGGCCCCAAAACGCTCAAGGGGCTGTCTACGCCGCAGAACGTGTACCGGGTATGCCGGGCTCGCGAGCGGCCGGAATTCCTCGACGAAGAGCCGGCCGGCGGTTCTACCCCGCTCGTCGGCCGCACCGAGGAACTGGCCTTTCTCACGGACCGGTGGGCCGCTGCGCGCGACGGCGCCGGGCAGGTGGTATGCCTCTGCGGGGACGCCGGCATCGGGAAGTCCCGGCTCGTGCGCGCGTTCCGGAGGCAACAGGACTGCGCCGCGCACCCCTGCCTCGTCTTCCGATGCTCGCCCTACCACACGAACAGCGCGTACCACCCGGTCGCGGCGCGCCTCCAGCACATGCTCAACTTCTACCCGGGCCAGGAGGCGGCGGACCGGCTGGATACGCTCGCCTTCACCGCCGAGCAGCACGGCTTCGACCCTGCCGAAGCCGTGCCCCTGCTGGCGGCCCTGCTCTCGGTCCCGCTCGATGACCGCTACCCGGCGCCCGGCGCGGCCGGCAGGCCCCCGCAGGAACAGACGCGGACGCTGCTGCTGGCCCTCCTCCTCCAGCTCGCCGACGCCGCACCGCTCCTGCTCATCTTCGAGGACCTCCACTGGGCGGACCCCTCGACGCTCGAGCTGCTCCGGATGCTCGCTGACCGCGCCGCCGACGCCCCCGTGCTGGCGCTGTTCACGTACCGCCCCTCTGAAGCGATGCAATGGCCCGAGGGCGCACACATCGCCTCGCTGACCCTGCACCGGCTGCCGGCCGGCGACGTCGAGGCCATCGCGCGGCTGGTGGCCGGTGGGCGAGACCTCCCGGCCTCCATCGTGAGGCAGATCACCGAACGGACGGACGGCGTGCCGCTCTTCGTGGAGGAGCTGACCAAGATGGTGATCGAGTCCGGGGTGGTCGAGGACGTGTCCGGGACGTTTCAGCTCACCAGCCTCTGGCCCGCCCTGGGCATCCCGGCGACCCTGCGCGACTCGCTCACGGCCCGCCTGGACCGGCTCTCGACCGAGAAGGAGCTGGCCCAGCTCGGATCCGTCCTAGGGCGCTCCTTCTCCTATGCGCTGCTGCGCGAGGTGGCCGCCATGGACGAGGCGGCGCTCCGGCGGGCGCTGGAGCGCCTCGTGGCCGCCGAGTTTCTCTACCAGCACGGCACCCCGCCCCACGCGAGCTACCTCTTCAAACACGCCCTGATCCAGGACGTCGCCTACGACTCGCTGCTCCGGGGCCAGCGCCAGCGCTTCCATCTCCGCACCGCCCGCGCCCTCGAAACCCATTTCCCCGAGATGGCCGAGGCCGAGCCCGAAGTGCTCGCGCGCCACTACACGGCCGCCGGCCTGCCGGGCCGCGCGGCCCGGTTCTGGTTGCGGGCCGCCGACCAGGCCGGCGCCCGCTCGGCCAATGCCGAGGTGATCCACCACGCCCGCAAAGGGCTGGTGCTGGTGGAGAACCTGCCCGACGGGCCGGGCCGCCAGCGCCTCGAAGGCGCGCTGCTGCTGGCCCTCGGCCCCGCGCTCGTCGCCACGCGCGGCTACGCTGTGCCCGAAGTGCGCGAGGTCTACGACCGCGCCCGCGCCCTCTGCCGCGACGACGCCCTGCCGCGCGGATCCCGCCACCTCGCCCTCACCGGCCTCTTCGCCTACTATTTCGTCCGGCTCGACCTGCCCCCTGCGCGGGACCTCGCCGAGCAGCTCCTCGCCAGCGCGCAACAGGCGGGCCAGGGCGACATGCTCTCGGGCGCTCACCTCGCGCTTGGCATCACCCACTACTGGGAGGCCGAGCTCGACGTCACGCTGGAGCATCTGGGCGAGACGCTCCGCCACTACGACCCCGAGCGCCACGGCGCCGCCGCGCACCGCGCCGGCCAGGACGCCGCCGTCCTGGCGCACTGCTACAGCGCGATGAGCCTCTGGATGCTGGGCCGGCCCGACCAGGCCCGGCGGCGCGCCGGCGACGCCCTGCAGCTGGCCGAGCGGATCCGCCACCCCCACTCCCTCGCCTTTGCGCTCAACTTCGGGGCGTGGGTGCACGAGTTTCGCGGGGAGCCGGACGCCGCCGCCCTGCTCACGGAACGCCTCGCCACGCTGTGCCGCGAGCAGGGCTTCGAGCACTGGCTGGCCAACGCGCGCGTGCTGCAGGCCTGGGAGGCCGTGCGTGTCGGGCGGGCCCGCGAGGCCCTCCACCAGATGAACGAGACGCTGGAGCTGCTCCGCCGCCTCGGGGTGCCGCCGCTCTTCCCCGCCTTCGCCGAGCTGCTCGCGCGGGCGGGGCGGCCCGAAGAAGGGCTCGCGCTGCTGGAAACGACCCTCGCCGAGCAGGAGCGTCTGGGCATCCGCCTGTGGTTGCCGGAGTGGCGCCGCACGCGCGCCCTCCTCTACACCACCCTCGGCCACCCCGTAGCCGAGGTCGAGGCCGAGCTGCGTGCGGCGCTGGCGCTGGCCGAGCGGCATCGCACCCCGGCACTCGCCCTGCGCGCCGCCACGGACCTCGCCCGCCTCGCCCCCTCCCCCGAGACGATGGACGCCCTCGCTCGATGCCACGACGCCTTCACCGAGGGCCACGGCACCGCCGACCTCCGCAGGGCCCGCGCCGTGCTGACCGGAGACGGACGGCCGGCACCGGACGGCGGGCAGCAACCGGCTCCTTTGATGGACTGAACGGGCGGCCGCCCCCCTACCCTTCGGGCCGGGCAGTGTGTACCTTGCGGACGACCCCGCATCCCCGCACGCCACCGACGCCGGCCATGCACCGCCTTCCCTTCCTGCTCCTCGCCCTGCTCCTCGTACCCGCCGCCCACGCCCAGCAGGCGCTCGACGCCGCCTACGGCGAGCAAATCCGCGCCCACACCACCGACGCGCGCTTCCTCAACGCCTGGGTGGACCACCTCCCCGCTTCCGAGACGGTGCCGTCCCCCCTCGACCACTTCGGGACGATCATCGGCGCCGAGGGCATCCTCCACTATACCGACGAGATCTACGGCTACCTCCGCGCCCTGGCCGACGCCTCGCCGCGCGTGGCCGTCCGCTCCATCGGCACCACCGAGGAAGGGCGCGAGATGATCGAGGTCATCGTGGCCGACGACGCCACCATGCAATCCCTCGACGCCTACCGGCAGGATCTCAACCGCCTCGCCGACCCCCGCACCCTCACCGACGCGGAGGCTACGCCGATCCTGGACCGCGCCAAGCCCATCTACTACATCACCGCCGGCCTGCACACCCCCGAGACCGGCTCGCCCGAGATGGTGTTGGAGCTCGCCTACCGCCTCGCCGTCTCGGACGACCCGATGATCCGGCGCATCCGCGAGAACGTCATCTTCATCTTCACCCCCGTCGCCGAGCCCGACGGCCGCGACCGCATCGTGGACACCTACGCCTACCGCGCCGCCAACCGGCGCGTGGGACCCAGCCTGGCCTACTGGGGGCACTACGTGGCGCACGACAACAACCGCGACGGCTACGGCC
>JAWWAN010000160.1:0-7565 GCA_033721675.1 Rhodothermales bacterium
ATCGCCGAGCCGAACAACCGGATGCTCCCCGCCATGCGCCTCTTCGCTGCTTTCGTGCTGTTGATCGTGCTCGCCGCACCCGCCGGCGCGCAGCAGGCCCTCCACGCCCTCGACCACGACGCGTACGACGTCTGGAACCACATCGAAGAACATGCCATCTCCGACGACGGGCGGTGGGTCCTCTACTCGCTCGGGCCGATGGATGGGGACGCCACGCTGCACGTCGTCCGCTCCGACGAGAGCCGCCGCTACGTCGCCGAGCGCGGAGAGGACGCCGCCTTCAGCGCCGACGGCGGCTTCGTGGTCTTCCTCGTCCAGCCCCCCCGCGACAGCGTCCGCGCCGCCAAGCTCGCCGAGACGAAGAAGGAAGACCTGCCGAAAGACGCCCTCGGCCTGCTCGCCCTCGCCGACGGCAGCGTTACGCGCATACCGAACGTCACGGGCTACAAAATCCCCGAAGAAAACGGCGGGTACGTGGCCTATCTGCTCGACAAGAGCGAGGCGGTGAAGGATACGACGAGCGCCGGGGAAGCCGAAGCCGGTGAGGAAGAGGAAACGGCCGCGGAGACCGCGAAGAAGAAAGACAAGGCCAAGGGCACTCCGCTCGTGCTGCGCACCCTCGCCACCGGCGCCGAACAGCGCTTCGAGGACGTCACGGACTACCGCTTCACCGAGGATGGGCGCTGGCTCGCCTTCGCCGCCTCCAACGAGGACGGCTCCGCAGACGGCGTCTTCGCCGTCGAGACGGCCACGGGAGCCGTCACGCCGGTGATGACGGGCGAGGGGGCCTACACGCACCTCGCCTTCGACGAGGCCGGCACCCAGCTCGCCTTCCTCGCCAACCGCGACGACTACGCGGCCGACGAGCCCGCGTTCACGCTCTACCACTGGGCGCCCGGCCAGGACGCCGCGCAGGCCCTCGCTACCGAGGGAACGGCCGGCATCCCCGAGGGCTGGTGGGTCGGGGAACACGGCGCGCTCGACTTCTCGGACGACGGCACCCGGCTCTTCTTCGGCACGGTGCCGCGCCCGGATCCCACCCCCGAAGACACGATCCCCGACGACGAACGGGTGAAGGTGGACGTCTGGAGCTGGACCGATCCGTATCTCATGACGATGCAGATCGAGCAGAAAGACGCAGAGATGAAGCGCACCTACCGCGCCGTCGTCCACCTCGGCGACGGCGGCCGCGTCGTCCAGCTCGCCACCCAGGACGTCCCGGACGTCGAGGTGGCCGCCGAGGGGGAGGGCCGCGTGGCGCTCGGGATCTCGAACCTGCCCTACCGGCAGCTCGTCTCATGGGACTGGCCCGGCTACTACGACGCCTACGTGATCGACGTCGAGACCGGCGAGCGGCGGCGCGTGCTCGAACAGGTCCAGGACCGCCCCGACCTCTCGCCGGAGGGCGGCTATCTCACGTGGTGGGATCGGGAGGCCCTCGCCTGGTTCGCCCTCGCCACCGACGGCGGCACGCCCGTCAACCTCACCGCCGGCGTGCCCCACGCGGTCCACTACGAGCTGCACGACTGGCCCTACCGGCCGAATGCCTACGGCGACGCCGGATGGACCGAGGGCGACGCCGCCTTCCTCGTCTACGACAAGCACGACGTGTGGGCCGCCGACCCCCGCGACGGTTCGGCCCGCAACGTCACTGACGGGTACGGCCGGGCCCAGAACCTGCGCTTCCGGTACGTGGACCTCGACGACGACGAAGAGGCCATCGACCCGGACGACCTGCTGCTCTCCGCGTTCGACTATGCCACACGCGCCGAGGGCTTCTACCGCGACGCCGTCGGCAGCGGCCGCCCGCCCGAGCGCCTCGTGATGATGGACTACAACTTCTCCACCCCCGAGAAGGCCGACGAGGCCGGCCGCCTCCTCTTCACGCGCGAGAGCTACCAGGACTTCCCCGACCTCTGGACGTCCGACCTCGACTTCGAGCCGATGCGCCGGCTCAGCGACGCCAACCCCCAGCAGGCCGAGTACCGCTGGGGCACCGTAGAGCAGGTCTCCTGGACCTCGCTCGACGGCATCCTGCTCGACGGGCTACTCTACAAGCCCGAGGGGTTCGACCCGGCGCAGCAGTACCCGATGATGGTGTACTTCTACGAACGTAACTCGGACAACCTGCACCGCCACTGGGCGCCGGAGCCGCACCGCAGCATCATCAACTTCACGTTCTACGCGAGCCGCGGCTACCTCGTCTTCGTGCCAGACATCCCGTACAAGATCGGTTACCCCGGCGAAAGCGCCGTCAACGCCGTGCTGCCGGGCGTCACGATGCTGCTGGACACGGGCTTCGTGGACCGCGACCGGGTGGGCGTGCAGGGGCACTCGTGGGGCGGCTACCAGAGCGCCTACCTGATCACCGAGAGCAACCTCTTCGCCGCGGCGGAGAGCGGGGCGCCGGTGTCCAACATGATCTCGGCCTACGGCGGCATCCGGTGGGGCAGCGGCATGAGCCGCATGTTCCAGTACGAGCAGACCCAGAGCCGCATCGGCGGATCGCTGTGGGAGCAGCCGCTGCGCTACATCGAGAACTCGCCCATCTTCACGGCCGACAAGATCGAGACGCCGCTGCTCATCATGCACAACGACCACGACGGGGCCGTGCCGTGGTACCAGGGCATCGAGCTGTTCGTGGCCCTCCGCCGGCTGGGCAAGCCCGTCTGGATGATCAACTACAACGACGAACCGCACTGGCCCACCACGTACCCCAACAAGCGGGACTGGGCCATCCGCATGCAGCAGTTCTTCGACCACTACCTGATGGACGCGCCCGCGCCGGCCTGGATGACCGAGGGCGTCCCCGCGACGCTGAAAGGGCGGACGCTCGGCCTCGAACCCGTCGAGCCGGCGCCGGCGTCGTCCCAGTGACGGGTCAGTGCTCCAGGGGCTCGGTGTCCCGGTACTCCGGTGCGTCCGCCGTATCGGGATACCGGAGGGCAGTTGCGCCGGGGGCCTCGTCCGGCGCCTTGGCGGGGATGTGGGCCATGGCGCGCTCGGCGAGGGCCGTGATGGTGAGCGACGGGTTGACGCCGGGGTTGGCCGAGACCGCCGAGCCGTCGATCACGTAGAGGCCGTCGTAGCCGAAGACGCGGTGCTGTGCGTCGATGACGCCCTCGGCGGGTGTGGCACCCATGCAGCAGCCGCCGAGGATGTGCGCCGTCGTCGGGGTGCCGAGGGCGTTCTCCGTCGCCATCCCCATCGTCACGCCGTCCACCTTCTCGGCCACGCGCTCGGCGATCGCGGTGGCTTCGGGCATGAACGCACGCGGGGCGAGGCCGCCCGACACTTCGGAGGCCAGCGCCGGCCGGAAGAGACGCCACGGGCGGCGGCGGCGGCGGAGGGTGAGCGTGCCCTCGGCGGTGCGCATGTAGAGGAGGATGAAGCTGCGCCGGGCGAAGTCCCACACGAAGAACGTCTTGAACCACTGCCCCGGGCGCCGCAGCACGGCCCGCACCATGCCTGCGAGGCGCTGGAAGAAGGTGTCGCCGGGGCCGTGGGGCAACGTCAGCAGACGGAAGAAGCCCGAGCCGCGCCCGTAGCGGACGGGCTCGACGTGGGAATCGGCGTCGGTATGGAGGATCGACGTGATCGCCACGCCCTCGCTGTAATCCACCTCGTCCTGCGCCGTCACGATGCCGATGAGGCTCTCGGAGTTCGTGCGGATCTGCTGGCCCAGGCGGTCCGAGAGGTTCGGGAGGCCGCGCGGGTCCTCCTTCATCTTCAGCAGCAGGTCCGTGGTGCCCAGCACGCCGCCGGCGAAGATGACGCGGTCGGCCGTGAAGACGTGGCGCCGCCGCCGGAGCCAGCCGCGCCGCTCCGTCGCCTCCACGCGGTAGCCGCCGTCAGGCATCGGGCGGACGGCCGTCACCTCGGTATCGGCCTGGATCCGCGCGCCCAGCCGCTCGGCGAGGTAGAGATAGTTCGTGTCGAGCGAGTTCTTGGCGCCGTGGCGGCAGCCGGTCATGCAGGCGCCGCAGAACGTGCAGGCCGTGCGCGCCGGCCCCGCGCCCCCGAAATACGGGTCGGGCGTGGTCTCGCCAGGCTGCCCGAAGTAGATCCCCACTGGGTTGCGGGTGAAGTGCTCCTCGCGGCCCAGATCCCCCGCGACCGCGCGCAGCACCTTGTCCGGCGCGGTATTCAGCGGGTGCTCTACGGCGCCCAGCATGCGCTGGGCCGTGGCGTAGTGGGGGGCCAGCTCGCGCTGCCAGTCTGCCAGATGCGCCCACGCCGGAGCCTCGAAGAAGTCGGCGCGGGGGACCGGCAGCGTAGCGGCATAGACGAGCGACCCGCCGCCGACGCCGACGCCCGAGAGCACCGTCACGTGGCGGAAGAACGTCATCTTGAACAGGCCGCGCCAGCCGAGCTGCGGCATCCAGAGCCAGCGCCGCAGGTTCCAGTTCGTCTTCGGGAAGTCCTCGGCGCGCAGGCGGCGGCCTTTCTCCACCACGAGCACGGAATACCCCTTCTCGGCCAGGCGCAGCGCCGAGACGCTGCCGCCAAAGCCGGAGCCGATCACCACGGCATCATAGTGGCCGGAAACGCTTCCGGGCGAGGACAGGGCAGGGCGGCGATCCATCACGTACTACACGGCGTGAAACGGTGGCTTAACGGCGTTAACTCGCCGCTCCTGTGGAGGTTGCGTGGCGCCGCGCTTCGGGAGCGGAGGAGCGATGGGAGTGCGCCCCGCAGTCCGGACGGAGCCCGCCCACGCGGTTGTCATCCCGAGCGGAGGGAGCGTCAGCGAGCGCAGCCGAGGGATCTCGTCGGTGGGCGATGCCGCCATCCTGAACCGGCGAGATCCCTCGGCTCGCTGCGCTCGCTCGGGATGACAGGCGTGAGGGACGCTGCCGCGCATCGTTCGTGGGGGGCCGTCCCTCGTCGTCCGTCCGCCGTCCCTCGTCGTCCGTCCGCCGTCCCTCGTCGTCCGTCCGCCGTCTCTCGTCGTCCGTCCGCCGTCTCTCGTCGTCCGTCCTGCGTCACTCGTAGCGCAGCGCCTCGATGGGGTTGAGCGCGGCGGCCTTGCGGGCGGGGTAGAAGCCGAAGAAGATGCCGACGCCGGCCGAGAAGCCGAGCGCCACGAGCACCATCTCCGGCGAGACGACGGTGCTCCAGCCGGTGAACCGCGCCAGCAGCGCCGCCCCCCCGAACCCGATCCCGACGCCGATGAGGCCGCCGACGAGGCTCATCACGATGCTCTCGACGAGGAACTGGGTCAGCACATCGCCGCCGCGCGCGCCGATGGCCATGCGGATGCCGATCTCGCGGGTGCGCTCGGTGACGGAGACGAGCATGATGTTCATGATCCCGATGCCGCCCACCAGCAGGCTCACCGAGGCGATGGCCGCCAGCAGGATCGACATCACCTGGGTGGTCCCCTGCGCGGTCTCGGCGATGTCGGTCTGGTTGCGCACCTCGAAGTCGTCGTCCTCCCACGCGGCGAGGTCGTGGCTCTCACGCAGGATCGCGGCGATCTCGGCCTGGGCCTCGGGGAGGTCGCCGGGGGAGGACGTCGAGGCGAGGATCTGGCCGATGAAGCTCCACCCGCTGAGCCGCGTCTGGGCGGTGGTGAAAGGCACGATGACGACGTCGTCCTGATCCGTCCCGGACGACGTCTGGCCCTTTTCTTCGAGCACGCCGATGACGTCGAACGGGACGTTGCGCAGCTGGATGCGCTGCCCGACGGGGTCTTCGCCGGGGAAGAGCTGATCCGCCACGGTCTTTCCGAGGACGGCCACCTTGCGCATCGACCGCTCCTCGGCGGCGTCGAAGAACCGCCCGGAGACGGCCTGCCAGTCGCGGATGAGCGCGTAGTCCGTGGAGACGCCATTGATGGTCGTGCGCCAGTTGCCCTGCCCGCCGATGGCCTGCGTGCGCGTGAAGACGACGGGCGAGACGCCGGAGAGCAGGAGGGACTGGCCCTTGAGCCGCTCATAATCCTGCACGGAGAGCCGGTTGAAGCTGCCCGCGCCCCGGCTCACGCCGCCCTGGCTGCTCGACCCCGGCGTGATGACGATCAGGTTCGTGCCGAGGCTGTTGATCTGGGCCTGGATCTGGGACTGCGCGCCCTCGCCCACGGCCACCATCACGATGACCGCGCCGACGCCGATGATGATGCCGAGCATCGTCAGCAGGCTCCGCATCTTGTTCTTGAGGATGCTCTGCCCGGCGACCTTGATGAGCGTGCTCGCTTTCATGGCGGGATGGAATGTCTACAGGGTGAGAACAGAGGATCGGAGAGGGCAGATCGAGGATCGATGACGTCAGAGGGAAAGCGGGGCGGTCGCCTCAGCTTCTGCAATCATCTATCATCATGCGTCATTCTGCAATCACGCAGGTCTATATGGACTCGGCCGGCTCCAGCAGGGCCAGGGCCTCGCGGGCGTGGCGGCGGCCGGGAATCGGCTCGTCGCGGATGATGACGCCGTCGCGCAGCTCCACGACGCGCCGCGCGAACTCGGCGATGTCGTGCTCGTGCGTGACGAGCAGGATCGTGATGCCCTGGTCGTTGAGATCCTGGAAGAGCGCCATCACTTCGAGCGACGTGCGGCTGTCGAGGTTGCCCGTCGGCTCGTCGGCCAGCAGCAGGGCGGGGGCCGTCACGAGGGCGCGCGCGATGGCGACGCGCTGCTGCTGGCCGCCGGAGAGTTCGCTCGGCTGGTGGTCCACGCGGTCGCCCAGGCCGACGCGCTCCAGCGCCTCGCGCGCCATCCGCCTCGTGTCCAGCTTCTGCCCGCTGCGGTCGTAGAGGAGCGGCAGCTCGACGTTCTCCAGCGCCGTCGTCCGGGCCAGCAGGTTGAAGCCCTGGAAGACGAACCCCAGCTTCTGGTTGCGGAGGTCGGCCAGCCTGTTCTTGCTCAGCCGGTCCACGCGGACGCCGTCGAGGTGGTACGTTCCGGCGGTCGGATAATCCAGGCAGCCGATGATGTTCATCAGCGTCGATTTGCCCGAGCCGGACGCCCCCATGATCGCGATCATCTCGCCCCGCTCGACGGTCAGGTCGATGCCCCGGAGCGCGCGCACTTCCGTCTGGCCCATCTGGTAGACCTTCGTGATGGCCTCGGTGCGGATGACGGGGTCGGTAGTCTGCATCGGTCGGTGTCTGGGGGAGAAAGGAAGAGGGTACGAAGGGCGGCGCGCGAAGGCAGGGGTCTCACCACGTCCCTGGCCTCGCAACGCCGGGGGCCTTCGTACCCTCGTGGGATCGGCGGCTAGAAGCCGCCAAAGCGCCGCCGGCCGCCCTGGTTGTTGCTCTGGAACGGGTTCGTCGCGCCCTCGTCCTCGGCGCTCACCGTGACGCCGGCGATGATCTGGGCGCCGGGTTCGAGAGCGCCGCGCAGCGGGATGATCTGGGTGGTCTGCCCGTCGCTGATGCCGGTACGGACCGGCAGCATGGTCACCTGCCCGGCCTCGTCGAGCATCCAGAGCATGGTGACGTCGGCGCGGCCGCCGCCCGCCCCGCCGAACCCTCCGAAGCCACCCTGGTCGCCGGTACGGGCCGGGGTGCCTGCGTTTTGCGCCACGCCGTCGCCGCCACGCTCGCCCCGGCGCCCCTGCCG
>JAWWAN010000161.1:0-7553 GCA_033721675.1 Rhodothermales bacterium
CGGTGCAGCTCGGGCACGTAGAACTGCTCGTCGTTCATTTCGGCGAAGTCCAGGCCGTCGTCGAGGGCCGCCAGCCCCTCGTCGATCCGGCCGGCGCGGTGCAGGGCCTCGGCCAGCATCGCCGTGTATTCGGTGAAGTTGAGGCGGGCGCCGCCGGCCCAGAGCGCCGCCCAGGCCGCCCGCATCTGCTCGATCCCCTCGGCGAAGGCGCCGCGCTCGACGAGGACCCAGCCGAGCAGGACCATCCCGAGCGCCTGGTAATGGCCGAAGCCCTTCTCGGCAGCGAGCCGCACCGCCTCGTCGGCGAGGGCTTCCATGCGGTCCACCTCGCCGAGGTGGCGGTGGAGCATGGCGCCGGGTACGAGCAGGGCGAAGGCCAGCGACAGCGGATGGCCGAGCGCGCGGGCCTGCTCGATGGCCGCAGTGCTGCTGGCGCGGGCCTGGTCCGGGTGGCCGAGGAGCCAGTCCGTCCACGCCGTCCACGCCTGCGTGTTGACGCTGGGGGCGAAGCCGTGGAAGGCCACCATGGCGTGCTGCGGCTGCTCCTCGTAGAAGGCGAGGGCGGCGGTGTTATCGGCGTGGGCGTCGTCGAGGGCGCCGCGGAAGAGGGCGATGAAGCCGCGCAGGCCGAGGCCCACGTTGAGCAGCAGCGGCTCGCCGGCGTGCCGGGCCATCCCGAGGAGTTGCTCGGTGAGGGCGTGGGCCTGCACGTACTCGGCGCGCATGGCGTGGAACTGGGTGGAGAACAGCAGTACGCGTGCGTGGGCGGCGGCCTCGCCGAGGCGGCGGCTGAGCGTGCGAGCCCGTTCGAGGGCTTCTTCGAGCTGGGGCGCGGCGAGGCTGAACGACGCCTGGATGGCGAGCGCGCGGCCGCCCTGCAGGCGCAGCTCGCGGGCGTCGCGCTCCGGCCCCTCGGGGAGCGCCTGCAGGAGCGCCAGCCCCTGCTCGAAGTGCCCCAGCGCCTCGCGGGTGGCAGCCAGGCGGACGGCCCGCTCGCCGGCCTGCGCCAGGTAGTCCACGGCCCGCGCGGTCTGGCCGGCCTCCTGGAAGTGACGCGCGAGGGCGCCGGCCACGGCGTCGGCGTCGTCGCCGTAGAGGGCTTCGAGGGCGGTGCCGACGTCCTCGTGCAGATACATGCGCTCGGCGGCGTCGAGGCGGTCGTAGAGGTAGCGCTGGAAGAGAATGTGGCGGAAGCGGTAGATCGAGAGCCGCCCCCCGGCGGCCGTCCGCAGGTCCTGCGCGACGACGAGGCGGTGCTGCCGGTCGAGCGTGCCGCTGAGCAGGCGCACCACCTCGCGCTCCTCCATCTGCTGGGTGCGGGCCACGACTTGCGCTGTGAACTCCTCCCCCTCCACGCTGGCCGCCGTCAGCACGGTGCGCAGGGGCGCGGGGAGCCGGTCGATGCGCTCGCCGATGGCGCCCTCGACGCGGGCCGGCAGCAGCCCCCAGTCCAGCGAGGCGGCCGGGCTCCACCGGCCGTCGGCGTCGCGGACGAGCATGGCCCGCTCGCGCAGGGCGCGCAGCAGCTCGACGGTGAAGAGGGAGTGGCCCTGCGTCTGCCGGAAGAGCGCCGCACGGAAGTCCGGCCCGAGGCGGTTGGGCTCGGCATCGAGCAGCGCATCGACGAACTCCTGCCCACCGTCCTTGCCCACCTCGATGTCGATCTCTCCAAAGTCTCGCCGCAGCTCGTTGAGGACGGGTTCGAGGGGGTGCCGCTCGCCGCCGATGCCGACGGCCACATCGGCCGGCCGGTACGTTCCCACGAGGAGCACGCGGCGCCCTTCGAGGCGGCGGGCGAGGTGGAAGAGCAGGCTGACGGTGCCGGTGTCCGCCCAGTGCAGATCTTCCAGGATGAGCACGAGGGGATGCTCCCGCGCCACGGCATGCAGGACGTGGCTGTACTGCTCGAAGAGGTCGCTCTGCTGAAGGCTCGGGTCCGGCGGCGCAGCGGCCCGCCGGCGTACGGCGGCTTCGAGGGCGCCCAGCCAGCTCGGCAACAGCGAGGCGTAGGCCGCGGCGCGGCTCAACAGCGGCGCGCCCGGCACGAAGACGTCCACCAGGTCCGGCGCGGTCTCGGCGAGGGCGCGGGCCGTCAGGGGGAGCAGTGCCCAGAGCCGCCGCGCGTGCTCGCGGCTGAGGGTGCCGGCCGCATAACGCGCCTCGACGTCGCCGCTGAGCAGGGCCAGCACCTCGCGGAACGGCAGGTACGGGTCGCCGAGGCCCGTGTGGGCGTTGCAGTGGCCGGTCACGACGGCCGCCTCGGGGTGTGTCTCCAGTACCCGCCGCGCGAAGGCGCGCGTGAGGGCCGTCTTGCCAGTACCGGCGTCTCCGGTGATGAAGACGACGCCACCCTGCCCGGCCCGCGCGGCGCCGAGCCGCTCGCCGAGCAGGGCCAGCTCGCGGTCTCGCGCCACGAAGAGGGGCGCCTCGGTGGGCGGCGCCTCGGCCGATCGGGCGCGGAGGAACGGGGGGACGGGCAACGGGGCGGACGGCGCCTCGACGGGCCGGCCGGCCGCGACGGCCTCCAGGTCGTCCGCCAGCGTCGCGGCGTCCGGATAGCGGGCAGCCGGGTCTTTCTCCAACAGCCGATGGACGAGCCGCGCCAGCGCCGCCGGCACTTCGGGCCGCACCCGGTCGAGGGGGTCCGGGTGCTCGTTGAGCACGGCGTAGACGACGGCCTGCTCGTGTGTGCTGCGGAAGGGCCGCTGCCCACTGAGCATCTCGTAGAGCAACACCCCGAGCGCCCACAGGTCCGTGCGGGGATCGACATCGGTGCCGCGGGCCTGCTCGGGGCTCATGTAGGCGGCCGTCCCCATCAGCGCGCCCGGGCCGGTGAGCTGCACGTCAGACACCTTGGCGAGGCCGAAGTCGAGCAGCTTGACGCCGCCCTCCGTGACGAGGACGTTGGCGGGCTTGACGTCCCGATGCACAATCCCGAGGGCATGGGCCGCCGCGAGGCCCCGGGCGATCTGCACCGCGTAGCCGAGCGCCTGCTCGATGGGCAGCGGGCCGTCCGCGATCACCTCCTTGAGCGTGGCCCCCTCGTAGAACGCCATCGCGATGAAGGGGCGCCCATCCTCGCCGCGCCCCACCTCATAGATCGTCCCGACGTGCGGGTGATCGAGGGCGGAGGCCGCGCGGGCTTCGTGGAGGAACCGCATCTCGGCGTCCTCGCTCTCGCTCAGGTGGGGCGGCAGGAGCTTGAGCGCCACCAGGCGGCCCAGCAGCACGTCGCGCGCTTTGTAGACGACGCCCATCCCCCCGCCGCCCAGCTTGCTCAGCACCTCGTAGTGCGAGATCCGGCGCCCGACGAGGCCGTGCGGATCCGGCTGCGGGGCCGCCGGCGCGTCCGGCTCGATCCAGGACGGGCCGAGCAGGTCGTCAGCGAGGCCGCCGAAGTAGGAGTGGGCCTCTTCGTACGAGGCGAGCAGGGCTTCGACCTCGGCGCGCAGCTCGGCGTCTTCGGTAGCCGCGAGCAGGGCGGCGCGCTCGGGGTCCGGCAGCGCCAGCGCTTCCCCGAAGAGCTGCTTTACGTCGTTCCAGCGAGCGGTATCCATCAGAGCGCGGGGCGGGGCGCGGTGGCCGCAGCGGGGGTGGCGGAGGCGGGCGGCTCCCTCACAGGGCCATCGAACGCTGCATGTGGCGGTAGAGCCACGCCTGGGCCGCGGCCCAGTCCCGGTTGACCGTGGCCGGCGAGATGCCGAGCACGGCGGCCGTCTCGCGGATCGTCAGGCCGCCGAAGAAGCGGCACTCGACGATGCGGCTCTCGCGCTCGCTCACCTGCGCCAGCTGCTCCAGGGCCTCGTCGAGGGCCAGCAATGCCTCGGCGCGCTCCTCGGTCATCACGACGAAGCCGCGCGCCTCTTGCAGGGCCTCCAGCGAGAGCTTCTGGTGCTCGCCGCCTCGCTTCTTCGTGCGGCGGCGCTTGGCATAATCGAGCAAGACGTGGCGCATCGCGCGGGCGGCGATGGCGAGGAAGTGGGCGCGGCTCTCCCACTCGGCACCGTCGTGGTCCACGAGCTTGAGATAGGCTTCGTGGACGAGGGCGGTGGTGTTGAGCGTATAATCACCCTGCCAGCTGCGGCGCTGCTGGCGCGCACGCGTCCGCAGCTCGTCATAGATCAAGGGGAAGAGCCGGTCGAATGCGTTGCGATCTCCCGCCTGCGCGGCGTGGAGCAACTGCGTCACTTCGTGATGCGCCGGATACGTCATCGGAGCGGACGGCTGCGCCGACGGCCGGTGGGGGGCCGGGTCTGGCGGGGTGGGGAGGGCGGGGTATGCCCCGTAGTTTACCAGCGCTGAAAATACGAGAAAAAAGGGTAAATCACAGGAGGCCGCCCACGAAGAAGCGGGCGGCCTCCGGAAGAGAGAGCCGGCAACCGTTCGGGCCGACCGGGCTAGAACCGGGCCTTCAGGCCGAGGAGGGCCTGGCGCGGAAGGCCGGGCCGCAGGCCGGCCGGGCGGCGGGCCACGGCGTAGACCTCGTCCGTGAGGTTGCGCACGGTGGCGAAGACCGCCACCTGCCGGGTGACGTCGAAGGTGCCCGCGAGGTCGAAGACGAGGTGGGACGCCAGGTGCGCGCCGTCCTCGAAGGTGCCCTGCCCGGCTTTCGTCCGCACACGGCTCACGTAGCGGGCGCCAGCATGGAGGTGGATCCGGCTCGCCTCCACGCCGAGGCCGGCGGCAAGCTGGTGGCGCGGCAGGTACGGCAGGGCGTCGCCGGCCGAGACGGTGCCCCATGGGTCGAACTCGCTCTCGAAGCCGTTCTGGAACGTGGCGTCGGTGAACGTATAGGCGGCCGTGAGGGGGAGCGAGACCCGGGTGCGGGCAGCCAGGCCGAGGTCGTAGGCGAGCGAGAGTTCGAGGCCGCGCACGTCCACCGCGCCGCCGTTGAACTGGTCGGTCGAGCCCTGGCCGCCGGCCGCCGCGAGGTCGGCGCCGAGGAGGTTGCTGTAGTCATTGAAGAAGACGACGCCCTGAGCGCGCAGCCCCGGTGCGCGGTACCGGACGCCGAGCTCGTAGTTGATGCTCTCCTCGGGCGCGGTGCCTTCCTTGGAGCCCGGCGGGGCGAAGCCCTTGTGGATGCCGGCGAAGGCGCTGACGGCCTCGCTGAACCGGTAATCCGCGCCCAGACCGGGGATCCAGACGCCGACGGTGTTGGCGCGCGTGGCGAGGTCGGCGCCGGTGCGGGCGGGGTCGTCCTTCCCGTAGTCCTCGCGCGTGATGCGGACGTGCTCGTAGCGGAGGCCGGGCGTGAGCATGAGGCGCCCTGCCGAGAGGCGATACTGGGTGAAGGCCGCCACGGCGCGTGCCGTCTCGATGCGGTTGCTCTCGGTGCCGGGCTCGCCGGCCTCGATCCGCTGCATCACGCCCTCCTCCATCCGGTAGAGATCCACCCACTGGAAGCGGTCCATCGCGTCTTCGTGGAGGCGCACGCCCAGCTCCAGATCGTGCTCCAGGCCGCGCCCGGTGAACTGGAAGCCGGCAATCGTCTCGGCCCCCATCGCGTAGTATTCGCGGTTGTTGGCCTTCACCTCCAACCCCTCGCCTTCCTCACTGGTGCGCCCGGTGACGACGGCGAAGGCGTCCGCGTAGGCCGTGGGGTCGGCCAGCAGGTCGCTGATCGAGACGCGCTCACCGCCGCCGCGCACCTTGTCCAGCTTGTACCAGTTGCGGGCGAACTCGGTGCGGTAGAGCGTCGTGGTGAGGTCGAAGAAGCGGGCGGGGCGGATGACGTGGCGGAGCTGGAGCTGGCGGTGCTCGGTGTCCATCACGTCCTGCTGCGACCCGGCGTAGCGGCGGAACGGGGTCGCGTCGAAGTCGGTCTCGGTGAGGCCGAGGTAGGTCTCGTCGGAGAGCTCGGTGGTGCGGCCGGCCTTGATGGAGAGGGCCTGGTAGACGCGGGCGTCCGGGCCGGTGTTGAGGCGGAGCTTGGCCAGCACGTCGCTCTTGTCGAAGCCGGTCTCGCCGCCGCCGTCGAGCACCTTGAAGCCGTCGCTGCGAGCCTGGTAGGTTTCGACGAGGAAGCCGCCGTGGGTGAAGCTGCTACCGAGGTGGGCGTGGAGCGTGCGGGCGTCCTCGCCGCCGGCCAGCACCTCGGCGTAGCCGCCGAACTCGGTGGGGATCTGGGTCGAGATCAGGTTGAGCGCGCCGCCTGTCGTGTACGGGCCATACTTGATCTGGCTGGACCCCTTGCGCACCTCGATCCCCTGCATCCGCCCGACCGTGGGGAAGTAGTAGGCGGCCGGGGCGGCGTAGGGCGCCGGGGCGATCAGCACGCCGTCTTCCATCACGGTGATCTTGGAGCTGCGCTCGACGCCCGTGCCCCGCAGCCCGATGTTGGGGCGCAGGCCGTAGCCGTCCTCCTCCTGCACGTACACGCCGGGCACCTCGCGGAGGGCGCGGTGGGCATCGTTGTAGCTGAAACGCTCCAGCTGGCGCGGCGTGACGTAGTATGCCGAGCCCGGCACGTCGTCCAGCCCGCGCCGCCCGCCGGTGAGCATCACCCGCTCCACCACGATCTCGCCCAGCTCCACCGGGTTCTCGGCGAGCGTCATCTCGACGACGGTCTCCTCGCCGGCCTGCACCTCGACGGGGAGGCGCAGCGGGGTGTACCCGAGCGCGCGCGCCACGAGGGTGTAGCGGCCCGGCGCCACAGCATCCACTACGAACGTGCCGTCGGGGCCGGTGGCGTCGCCCTGGCGCGTCTCTTCGAGGAAGACGCTCACGCCGGGCAGAGGATCTCCGAACCCTTCTTCGAGCACCGTACCCCGGACGGCCCCGTCCTGGGCGCGCGCCGGCAGCGCCGCCAGCGAGACGGCGGCGAGAATCAGGAAGAGAAGTACTCCACGGATAGACATATCAGGTCAGGCTAACAGGTCTGAGGGATATCGCGGGAGCAAGGTACCTCTTTATTTAGACTTAGTCTATGTAAGCCCGGCAAGATGCGTGAAAAGATTCTGTAAAGGGCCGCGCCGAGGCCCAAAACGGCGAGCGGGGAGCCGCCGCCGCCGCTCCCCGCTCGCCCCCACGATGCTCGGGTGGAGCTACTGGACGTTCAGGTCGACGCCGAGCACCTCGGGGTTGACCTGGATGGTGACCTGGTCGCGGAGGGCCTTGATGGCGTCGTCGTAGGCGGCGCGCTGGCGGATCTGCATCAGCGCGGTCCGTGCGCGGAGGGAATCCATCGGCGGCACGGTACGCCGCCCGAGGAGCTGGATGACATGGTAGCCGAAGCGGGTCTTGACGGGCCGCTCGACGACGTCGCCGGAGTCCTGCAGCGCGAAGGCGGCGTCCGAGAACGGGTCGACCATGTCGCGGCGGCTGAAGAAGCCGAGGTCGCCGCCGCGCTGCGCAGACGCATCGACGCTGTAGCGCCGGGCCATCTCGCCGAAGTCGGCGCCGCTGCGGATGCTGTCCAGCACGGCCCGGGCGAGGCGGCGGACGCTGTCCTGCTGGGCGGGCTCGGGGAGGGGGAAGAGGATGTGGGCGGCGCGCACCTGATCCGTCTGCTCCTGCCGGAAGTCCTCCAACTCCTCGGCCGACGGTTCCTC
>JAWWAN010000162.1:0-7530 GCA_033721675.1 Rhodothermales bacterium
ACCAACAAAGATCTCGCGCGCGAGGTCGAGGCGGGCCGCTTCCGCGAGGACCTCTACTACCGCCTCTCCACCGTGCTCATCCGCATCCCGCCGCTGCGCGAGCGCGCCGAAGACATTCTCCCGATCTTCGAGAGCTTCGTCCACCAGCTCGCCCAGAAGTACGGCACGTCCCGCCGCCAGCTCGACGACGCCGCCCGCGCGCTGCTGCGCAGCTACCGGTGGCCCGGGAACGTGCGCGAGCTGCGCAACGTGGCCGAGCAGGTGGTGGTGCTCCACCGCAGCGACACCGTCACCGCCGACGACGTCCGGCCCTTCCTGCGCGGCGTCACGGCCTCCGGCGGCCCGACGAGCGCGCTCATGCCCGTCGCTCGCGAGGGCGGCCCCGTAGACGAGGCGCGCGAGCGCGAGCTGATCTACCGCGCCCTGCTGGAGCTGCGCCTGGAGATGCGCGACCTGAAGGAGCAGGTGGCCAAGCTCACCGGCTCCATCGGCATCGCCGTGCCGCGCCGCGTGGTGGAAGAAGGCGGCTTCGGCGGCGACCACGGCGACCTCGTCATCGTCAGCCAGGCAGACCGGGCCGGCGCCGAGGACTACGCCTCGTTCATCGAGGACGTGGTCTACGAGATCGAGAACGGGGACGACGGCGGCGCGACGGGCGCGGCAGCTCCCGGCGCCAACGGCAACGCGCCGGCGCGCGCCGAGGCCGGCCCGCCCGCCCTGCCGACGCTCGAAGAGGCCGAGCACGACCTGATCACGCGCGCCCTCAAGCACTTCGACGGCAACCGCCGGCAGACGGCCCGCGCCCTCGGCATCAGCGAACGCACCCTCTACCGCAAGCTGAAGGATCTGGATGAAGACCTCTGAGGCGAGGCCGAGGAGGCCCCGGGGCGCCCTCGCGGTCGGGCTCTGCGCGCTGGTGCTGGCCGCCGCCGGGTGCGGCTACTACAGCTTCACCGGCGCCACCGTCCCGGCCCACCTGCGCACCGTCGCCATCCCGCTGGCCGAGAACAACAGCCTCAGCCCGCTGGCGACGCTCGGCGAGGTATTCACCGAGCAGCTCATCGACCGCTTCGTGCGGCAGACGCGCCTCGCGCTGGAGACGAGCGAGGACGAGGCGGACGCCGTGCTGACCGCCACCATCGACCGCTACCAGAACGAGCCGACGGCCGTCACCGGCGAGGAGCGGGCCGCGCAGAACCGCGTCTCCATCAGCGTCCGCGTCCGCTACTACGACCGCGTCGAAGACCGCGTGCTGCTCGAACGCTCCTTCACCAGCTTCGAGGACTACGACCCCACCGCTGGCCTCGACGAAGAAGAAGCCGCCGCCCGCGCCGCGCTCTCCAACATCGCCGACGACGTCTTCACCGCCGCCACGTCGGATTGGTGAGGAGGGGGCCGGCCACGGGGGGCTCGAACAAGAACGGCCGTAACGATTTCCAGCGGTGGAGGACCAACGTCCCCCGTCCCCCGTCGCCCATTCCCGATGCCCATCATCCCCGTCCTCTACGCCGTCGCGATGGCGGTGCTCTTGGCCTACGGGCTCAACCTGCTGTGGATGGCGGTCGTCTACGCCCGCCACGAGCGGCTGCGCACGGGGCCGGTGCCCGACCCCGACGCGGTGGAAGCGCCCGGCCCGGACGCCCCCGTGGTGACCGTGCAGTTGCCGCTCTACAACGAGGCGGAGGTCGCCGAGCGGCTCATCGATGCGTGTGCCGCCCTCCGGTATCCACGCCACCGCCTCGAGATCCAGGTGCTCGACGACTCGACGGACGAGACGGCGGCGCTCGTGGCGCGGCGCGTGCGGCTGTGGCGGCAGCGCGGGCTGGACATCGTCCACGTCCATCGCACCCACCGCGAGGGCTACAAGGCCGGCGCCCTGGCGAACGGCCTGCGGATGGCGCGCGGCGCCTTCGTGGCCGTCTTCGACGCCGACTTCGTGCCCACGCCCGACTTCCTGCTGCGTCTCCTGCCCCGCTTCGGCGACCCGCGCGTGGGGATGGTGCAGGCGCGATGGGGCCACCTCAACGCCGACGACACCCTCCTGACCCGCATCCAGGCGTTCGGGCTGGACGCCCACTTCGCCGTCGAGCAGTACGTGCGTGGGCTGGCCGGCTGCTTCATCAACTTCAACGGCACGGCCGGCCTGTGGCGCCGCGCCTGCATCGACGACGCCGGCGGCTGGCAGAGCGACACGCTCGCCGAGGACCTCGACCTGAGCTATCGCGCCCAGCTGCGCGGCTGGCGCTTTCGCTTCGCCGACGACGTGGAGGTGCCCGCCGAGGTGCCCGTGGCGATCAACGCCCTGCGCGCCCAGCAATTCCGGTGGACGAAGGGCGCCGCCGAGACCGCGCGCAAGCTGCTGGGTACGTTGTGGCGCTCCGAGCAGCCGCGCCGCGTCAAGATCGAAGGCACGTTTCATCTGACCGCGCACCTCGCCTTTCCGTTCGTCGTGGTGGCGGCGGCGTTGCACGCGCCGCTCCTCGTGCTGGAGCACCTGGGGCGCGGGCCGGGGCCGGCCTACTTCGCCGTGCTTGGCCTCGGGCTCGTCGGTTTCGCCGGCTTCTTCCTGGCCCAGCTCTTCGCCCAGCGCGCGCTCTACCCGGACTGGGGCCGCCGCCTGCTGCTGTTTCCCCTGTTCCTGGCCGGCAGCATGGGCATGGCGCTCAACAACACGCGCGCCATCTGGCAAGCGGTGCGCGGGCGCCGCACCGCGTTCGTCCGCACCCCCAAGCACGGCGTGGGGGCCGGCGCCTGGTGGAAGGGCCGCTACGCCGACGCCCGCATCCCGCCGGTGGTCTGGCTCGAAGGAGCGCTGGCGGTCTACTGCGGGGCCGGCCTCGTGGCCGTGGCGGCGGCCGGCGCGTGGGCGGCGGTGCCGTTCCAGGCGTTCTTCGCGCTCGCCTTCGGCCTCGTCACGGTCTACAACGTCCGCCAGTACCGCCAGGTGCGGGCCTGAGCCCAGGGGGGGAGCACGGCTGGATTATATCGCATCAGGCCGAGGGGGGCGGCGGCTCCCCGAGCGGTCACTCGGCTACGGGCACGATGCGGCCGTCGCAGCTGATGCGCTCGCCCGGGCCCGGCGGGCGCGTGGGGAAGTTGCCCGCGCTGAGGTCGGCGCCGCAGTCTTTGGGGAGGTAGTGCGAGTGGCTGCCGTGCGGCACCTCCACGTAGGGCAGGTCGTCGAAGGCGCCCTGCGTATCGGCCAGGATGACGACGGCGAGGACGAGCGCCAGGCCAATAAAAATCCAGCGTAGACGTTTGCGCATACCGCGTGTATCTTGGCGTTTCGAGGGGCGATGGGGCACGGACCGCGCATGGCGAGGTACGGCGGTGATCGCCCCGCACGTCCGTCCGGACGGGCAGGACTCCTACTCTCCCGGTGCCGCATGCTGTTCCGCGCCTCGGTTCTCTTTCGAGCGGCCGTGCTCCTGGCGGTGCTCCTGGCGGTGCTCCTCGGTGCCCTGCCGGCGCGGGCGCAACTCGCCACCGTGCGCGGGCGCGTGGCCGACGCCGCCGACGGCCAGCCGCTGCCCGGCGCCGCCGTCGTCATCGAGAACCTGGAGGATGGGCGCCGCGCCGGCACCGCGGCGGACGCCAACGGCTTCTTCGTGCTGGCCCGCCTCGTCCCCGGCACGTACCGGCTGGCGGCATCGTTCGTCGGCTACCGCCCCTTCGCCGATACGCTCGCGCTCGGCTTCGAGGCGGGCGTCACCGTGGACGTACAGCTGACGCCCGACGAGGCCGCGCTCGGCGAGGTCGTCGTGGAATCCGCCCGCGAGGCGACGGCCGCCGGGGCCGCCGGCCTCGAGACGATCCGCCCGGCGGCGCTCGCGCGCGTGCCCCTGCCCGGCCTCTCGGCCGACCTCGCGGCGTACCTCCAGACGCTCCCCGGCGTGGTGGCGCAGGGCGACCGGGGCGGGCAGCTCAGCGTGCGCGGCGGCACCCCCACCCAGAACCTCGTCCTGCTGGACGGGATGCCCGTCTTCCAGCCCTTCCACATCGTCGGCTTCTACAGCGCCTTCCCGGCCGACATCATCGCGTTCGCGGACGTCCATGCCGGCGGCTTCGGGGCGCGCTACGGCGGCCGCCTCTCGTCTGTGATCGACGTGCAGACGCGCAACGGCAACAAGCAGCGCGCGGCCGGCGCAGCCTCGCTGGCGCCCTTCCTCGGGGCGGTCCGCCTCGAACTGCCCGTCGTGCCGGAGCGGCTCTCGGTGCTGACCTCCGTGCGCGAGAGCGTCATCGAACGCCTCGCGCCGGACCTCCTGGGCGACGACCTGCCGTACCGCTTCGGCGATCGCTTCGCCAAGCTCCACGCCTTCCTCAGCCGCACCAGCAGCTTCTCGGTGACGGCCCTGCAGACGTTCGACCGGGGCGACGTGGCCGACACCGAGGGGCGGCCCAGCGCGCTGCAATGGCGCAACGAGGCGGTGGGGTTGCACTACGTCTACCTGCCCGAGGAGTACGCCGCCCTCGCACAGATCCGCATCTACGGGTCGCGCCTGGAAAGCCGCTACCGGCCCTTCGGCGCGGCCCGCCGCACCGCCGACGCCCGCGCCATCGGCGTCGAGGTCGGCTTCATCTACTACCTCGGCCGCACCGAGGTCTATGCGGGCCTCTTCGGCATCAACTACGGCTTCGACTTCGACCTCGGGCGGGCCGCGCGCACCGAGTACGTGACCGAGGGCGGGCTTTACGCGGACGTGCCGGTGGACGTGAGCCGGCGGCTTCGGGTGGCGCCGGGCTTCCGGCTGCACTCGTTCCCGAGCCGCTCGCAGACCACCTTCGAGCCGCGCCTGCGCGCCGAGTTCAGGCCGGGCGGCACGGGCAGCCGCCACGTCTTCAGCGCCGCCTGGGGGGTCTATCACCAGCAGATCACGGGGCTCTATAACGCCCGCGACGTCACCGACGCCTTCGTCACCTGGGGGCCTTCCCCCGAGAGCCGCCGCATCCCGCAGGCGATGCACCTGCTGGCGGGCTGGAGGGGCCCGCTGCGCGCCGGCCTCTCGGCCAGCGTGGAGGGCTACGCCAAGTGGATGGACCATCTCGCCTTCGCCGAATACAGCGACCTCTTCGAGGCCGGCATCCGGGTGGACCCGGTCTCGGGCACGGCGCAGGGGCTCGACCTCCGCCTGGAGCGCACCCGCCCGGCGCTCTACCTGGCGCTCACCTACGGGCTGGCGCGCGTCACCTACGAGCGCACCGTCGAGCGCGTCGTCGTCGAGGAACAGGCTGACGGGACGTTCGTGCTCGTGCCGACGCCCGTGGCGGACCGCTTCCCGCCGCCGCACGACCGCCGCCACCAGGTGGGGCTCCTCGCGCGCGCGGCGCGCGGGCCGTACGCCGTCAGCGCGCGGTGGCACTACGGCTCCGGGCTGCCCTTCACCGGCGGCGTCGGGTTCTTCGACTTCGTGCCGCGCACCGCCGCGCCGGACGCCCCCGGCACGCCCGTCCTCGTCACCGACCCCGACCTCTACGGCGCGCGCCTGCCCGCCTACCACCGCCTCGACGTCGCTGCCGAGCGCCGCTTCACCGGCCGCCGCTTCGAGGCCGTCGTGCAGGCCTCCGTCATCAACGCGTACGACCGCGCGAACCTCTTCGACTTCGACCTCTTCGCCGACCGGCGGATCGATCAGCTCCCGCTCATCCCCTCGCTCGGGATCAAGGTAGAGGCCCGGTGAGCATGACGGATCTCGAACAGGGAATATCGAAGGACGAAGGACCCGGCGCCCGCCCTCCCGGTAGCCCCCCCTTCGGCCCTCGGCCGTCGACGTTCGCTCTCCTGCTGTGCATGCTGCTCCTCGTCGCCGCGTGCGGCGACGGGTTCGATCCGATCGCGGATTCCGAGGACGCCGGGTTCGCCGTCTTCGGCGTGCTCGACACCGCCGCCGATACGCAGGTCGTCCGCGTCAGCCCGGTGCGGCGGACCGTGGAGGGGGAGGCGGAGGAAGGGCAGGCTGAGGTCTGGAGCCTCGTGCTGGGCACCGGCACGGCGGTGCGCTGGGAGGGGCGTACCGTACTGACCGCCGGCGGCCCCCCGGCTCTGCTCTTCAGCGCGGCCCAGCGCCTGAGGCCCGGCGACGCCGTCCGCCTCGACGTGCAGCGGCCCGGCGGCGAGGCGGTCACGCGCGCCTTCACGCGGATCCCCGAGCGCGCGCGGGCCGAGGCGGAGCCGCCCCGCCAGGCCTTCGACCAGCGGTTCATCCTGCCCGTGACGCTCTTCGGCCTGCCGCAGCCGCCCCACCGCGTCGATGCCGTCTACCGCCTCCGCGCGCCCGAGGCGCCCGAGGACACGCTCGTCGTCTTCATCTCGTTTCTCAACGTCTTCCGCAGCGGCGGCGGGTGGGCCACCCAGGTCAACCTGCAAGGGGATCGGCCCCTCGTGATGCAGCGCCTCGGGCGCGACCCGCGCGATACCACGCTGACCCTCGTGGACGTAGGCCTGCGCGTGGAACTGCGCAGCGACGAGTGGCGGCTACCCGAGACGCCCGAGCCGCCGCCCAACATCGAGAACGGCTTCGGCTTCTTCGCCTCCACCGCCCGCTACCTCGAAACCTGGCCCCTCGACGCCGAGGTAGCCTCCATCCTGGGCTACAGAACGGATGATTGAAGATTGATGGTTGCAGATTCGAGAGGGGCGAATGTACGGGCGCAGGGGGAGGGGGAGAGCCTCCATTCCACACCCATCCATCCCTACTCGGCACGCTTCAATCCCTCTTTCCCGCCTCGCCTCTTCCCACTTCCCCCGACTTTCCCCTTTCATCCCGTGCCGCCGCGCCGTAACATGGGGCCGGTTTTTTCGGGACAGTCTCTGGACCCCTCCTTGATGCGAACACTACGGCCTTTCCTCCTCTTCGTGCTGCTCGCCATAGTGCTCGGCGCGGCCGGGGTGCGGGCGCAGAACGCGACCGTGCGGGGCTTCGTCACCGACGCCGACGACGGCGAGCCGCTGCAGGGCGTCAACGTCATCCTCACCGACGCCGCCGGCGGCCTCTACGGCGCCGCCACCGACGCCGACGGCCTCTACGCCGTCCGCGTCCCCGCCGCCATCTACGCCCTGCGCGCGACCTTCATCGGGTACGCGCCCTACACCGACACGCTCACCGTCGCCGCCGGCGAGATCGTCACCTACAGCTTCGAGATCCGGCAGGACCAGGCGGCGCTCGACGAGGTCGTGGTCGAGAGCGAGCGGGAGGGGGCGGGCGCGGCCTCGCCCGTGGCCGGCCTGCAAGCGATCCGCCCGCAGGACATCGCGCTGATCCCCGCGCCGGACGTCTCGGGCGACCTCGTGGGCTACCTCGTCACGCTGCCCGGCGTCGTCGCTACGGGCGACCAGGGCGGGCAGCTCTTCGTGCGCGGCGGCGAGCCCACCCAGAACCTCGTATTGCTCGACGGGATGCTGGTCTACCAGCCGTTCCACCTCGTCGGCTTCTACTCGTCGTTCCCCTCCACCATCATCCAGGTGACGGATGTCTACGCGGGCGGCTTTCCGGCGCGCTACGGGGGCCGCCTCTCGTCCGTGATCGACGT
>JAWWAN010000163.1:0-7524 GCA_033721675.1 Rhodothermales bacterium
CGGCACGCTCTTCTTCGCGGCGCTCGTGGCGATCTTCTGGTACGGCGGCACCGAGGTGCTGGCCGGCCGCCAGACGGCGGGCGATCTCGTGGCGTTCATCTTCTACGCGTTCAACATCTCGCGGAGCGTGGGCGGGATGTCTCGCCTCTACGCCACGTTCAACGGCGCCGCCGGGGCCTCGGAGCGCCTCTTCGAGCTGCTCGACACCGCGCCCGAGATCGCCGACGCGCCGGGCGCTCGGGCGCTGCCGGAGGTGGCGGGCGCCGTGCGCTTCGAGGACGTGGTCTTCCACTACGAGCCCGCACGGCCGGTCCTGCACGCCATCGACCTGGACGTGCGGCCCGGCGAGACGATCGCGCTGGTGGGCCGCAGCGGGGCGGGCAAGACCACGCTGCTCAACCTCATCCCGCGCTTCTTCGACCCCGTCGCCGGGCGCGTGTGCATCGACGGGCACGACGTGCGGAGCGTGCAGGTGCAGTCGCTGCGGAGCCAGATCGCCGTCGTGCCCCAGGAGACCCATCTCTTCAGCACCTCCATCGCCGAGAACATCCGCTACGGCCGGCTGGACGCCACGGACGCCGAGGTCGAGGCCGCCGCGCGGGCGGCCAACGCGCACGAGTTCATCGCCATACTGCCCGAGGGGTACACCACCACCGTGGGCGAGCGCGGCGTCAAGCTCAGCGCCGGGCAGCGGCAGCGCGTGGCCATCGCGCGGGCGCTCCTGCGCGACGCCCGCATCCTGCTGCTCGACGAAGCCACCAGCGCGCTCGACTCCGCCTCGGAAGCGCTCGTGCAGGAGGCGCTCGACCGGCTCATGCAGGGCCGCACCACGTTCATCATCGCGCACCGCCTCGCCACCGTCCAGCACGCAGACCGCATCCTCGTCCTGGACGGCGGGCGGATCGTGCAGCAGGGCACCCACGCAGAACTCTTCGCCCGAGACGGGCTCTACCGCGAGCTGGCCGCGCTCCAGTTCCGCGAGGCCGAGGCCGCCTGAGCGCGGCGCGCTCGGCTTTGCAATTCCAGGGGCGGGCGCGTATCGTACGCTATGCAGCGGGCAGGAGTGAGAGGATGTTCGATTTCCTATGGGTTCTCCCCGCGCGGATCGCAGCTCCCGTCAGGGGGGAGGGCGATGGAGTACGGAAAGATCGAAGGAAGCGCCGCCTGAACCGCCGGAAGCGAGTCTCTGAGTAGCCCACGCGGCCCCACCGGGGGCGCCGCGCCGCAGGACCCCGCTGCCTCTCGCACTCGACCTCGGGAGGAGCCCATGAAGACCCTGAAGCGCGTTCTGGCCGTGGCCGCAATGAGCTGCGCCATGGTGCTGGCCACCGTCGCCATCATCATCGCCTGTAGTCCCTCGCCACTGCCGCCCTCGTGCGCGCAGACGATCTACCTGGGCAAGCACAGCACCACGACCCACGTGATCCCGGGCAACGGCGCCCCGTTCGACGTCTTCGTGGGCCTGCTGCCGTTCGTCGGCTGGGACGACCAGACGGCCGCGTGCGCGCAGCCGGCGGCGTCGTCGGTGACGCTCACCCTCGAGTGCCGGCCCATCGACAACGGGCCGGCCTTCGTGCTCGGCCCGCGCGTGACCAACCTCGGCATCCCCACCACGCCCGGCGCGCAAAACGTGGCCGGCGGCGGGGTGGACTTCCCCGTGCCGGGCGGCGTGCCGCCCTCCGTGTGCGACGTCATCGGTACCTACAACGTCACCTTCGCCGGCGGCATCAACGACGGGCTGCTCGCCGGCACAGGCGACCTCCAGGTCTGCCTCGTCGAGCCCACCCCGGCCGACCCCGACGGCCTGACGCCTCGCCTCGACCTGGAGCTGCTCATGCCCGAGCCGGTGCCCGGCGAGGAGGGCGTCTTGCGGTTCCACGCCGGAGACCAGGAGTACATCTACATCCGCGTCGCCAACAACGACCTCGAGCGCGACGCCGTGCTGCGGCTGGAGAGCGAGGGCCGCCAGATCGCCGGCCTCCCCGACGGCTTCGACGACGACGAGGACGCCTACGAAGCCGGGGTCTTCCGCATCTCGAACCCCGGCGAGGGCGACGTCTTCCCCGTCCAGCTCTTCCACGAGACCACCCCGCTGGTCCGCCTCCCCGGCGCGCCGAACGACCCCGGCCCGCGCCCCCTCGACGAAGACTTCGTCCTGCCCCCCGGCGCCGTGGAGATCTGGGGCGTGGCCGTCAACAACTTCGGCGCGTGCGCCGACGGCTCGTGCAACGAGCGGTTCTTCTGCGTCGAGGGCGAGTTCGTGCTCGACGGCGCCCTGCCGGACCCTGCCAAGGCGTGCACCCAGGTCAACCTCCTCGTCGATACCAGCCTGCCGCCGCGCTTCCCCGGCCTGACCATCGCCGATGCGCTCAAGGTGGACCCCGCCGTGGATACGCAGTGGAGCAACCTCCGCTTCTTCGACCCCTCCGACGATCTCATCGATGAGACGCACGCGGGCAACCTGCTGCCCGGCTTCATCCTGCCCCAGCTACAGCCCGGCCCGGCGATCCAGCTCACCGGCGACGACCTGCGGGGCGGGCTGCCGCCGGAGTTCCAGTTCCCCGGCACGTGGATGGACCAGATCACCCTCCCGCAACCCATCGACCGCCTGGCCTGGGAGGCCTTCTTCTTTTATCAACAGGACGGCTTCCAGCAGCGCGGCCACGCCGTAAACCTGTTCAACCTCGACCCGGCCCTGGGCGACTGCGCCGTGCCGGCCATCACGCTCAACGACCCGCGGAACCAGAACGATAACTTCGTGAACATCATCGCCGACGCCGGCGACGGTTGCGGCGACGACCTCTTCGTGCAGCTCTTCGAAGAGGGCCAGCTCGTGCAGCAGGGCACCATCGGGCAGCTCCGCCAGGACCAGAACCTCCGCATCGACGACGCCTCGTGCCGGACGTTCTCGTTCCCCAACGGCACCCTGCTGGACGCGCCCCTCTTCGCCGCCGACCCGCCGCTGCTGGCGCTCCCCATTCCGCCCGACGTGAACGACCCCTTCGTCCAGACCTTCCAGATCATCGACGCGCAGGGCGGCCCGGCGGCCTTCACGAACGTCGAGGTGGTGGGGCCGCCCGGGCTGGCACCCGTCACCCGGGCCGGCAACGGCGCCCTGCGCGTCGTCATCGACCCCAGCGTCTTCGGGGACCCGTTGGACCTGGCGGACTGGCAGATCCGCGTCCACAACCCCGCCTTCCTCAACAGCCCGATCCTGCTCCCGGTCTCCGGCCGCAAGCAGTTCCCACCGCCGGAGCGGATACAGATGAACCTCACGCTCGACGGGCCACCGCTCGTCGCGCTCGATGACGACGAGGCGCCGCCCTTCGTCGCTGTCGTCATGCCCGAGGACGGGCCGGGCGTGGTGGAGGGGACGACGGTGCTCGTCAAGGTGGAAGCGCGGGACGACGCTGGCATCGTCCGGCTCGATCCCACGAGCCCGTTCACGCTGGATCCCATCGACGCCGGGACGCCCCAGGAAGACCTGGACGCGCTGGAGGATCTCTTCGGCGAGGTCTTCGACGGCCCGGACTGCCTCGACCCGTCGCTGTTCTGCGGCACGGTGGCGCTGGGCCCGATCAGCCGGGGCCCGGCCGTCACCGAGCTGTCGCTGAAACCCGACGTCTCGGCGCCCGGCATCAGCATTTTCAGCACGCACGTGGCCGGGGACGGCACCGAGCGGGCCGACGCCGTGACCCCGGTAGGTGTGCTGAACGAGGACGAGAAACTGCCGGTCTTCACCGAGGAGGAGCTGCGGATCGCCATCGAGCTGTTCAACGACGACGAGGTGTTCGGCGAGAAGACGATCGGCCTGGTGACCGACCGCTTCAGCATCGAGGTGCCGCTCCCACCGATCCGGGGGACGTACTTCTTCGACGAGTTCGAGAGCTTCCGCAAGGACGGGTCCGCGCAGCACCCGGTCCTCGACGGGAGCCGGTGCCCGCCGCCGTGCAGCGGGCTGGTCTTCGAAGCCGACGGCGGCGGCGTCAGCAACCTCCGCTTCGAGAACTTCCCGAGCCAGGGCATCGAGATCAAATGCGACTCGCTGTGGATCGCCAGCAACGAGTTCGCCGGCAACGCGGGCGGCGGGCTCCTCATCAGCGGCAACAACAACTTCGTGGCGGACTCGCTCGTCCGCGCGAACCGGTTCGAGACGAACGGCGGCGCCGGCATCATCGTGAGGGGCGGCACCGGCAACCGCCTCCATTTCAACGCCTTCACCGACGGCGACGGGGTGTTCATCGACCTCGGCGGCGACGGCCCCACGCCCAACGACGACGGCGACGCGGACACCGGCGCGAACACCCTCCAGAACTTCCCGGTCCTGACGCAGGTGCTCACCGGCGGCAGCACGACCATCGAGGGCGTGCTCGACAGCATGCCGGAGGCCGAGTATCGCCTGCACTTCTACGCGTGGAGCGATACCCTCCTGCGCTTCCTCGGCGAAGCCAACGTCCGGACGGACGCGAGCGGCGAGGCGATCATCGCCGTCGTCGTCGAGGGCACCGCAGAGATCGGGCAGGACGTCTACGCCACGGCCACCGACACGGACGGCAACACGTCCGAGTTCTCGCGGCCCTTCACCGTCGTCAGCGGGGTGGCCGCCGAGGACGATGCCGAGGTGCCCGGACGGCTGGCGCTCTATCCGAACTATCCGAACCCGTTCAACCCGCAGACGACGATCCGCTACGACCTGCCCGAAGCCGGGCCGGTGCGGCTGGCCGTCTACGACGCGCTCGGGCGCGAGGTGGCCGTGCTGGTAGACGGCCCGCGCCCGGCGGGGCGTCATCGCGTCGTCTTCGACGCCGCCGGGCTCGCCAGCGGGACGTACGTCTACCGCCTCGTGGCCGCCGGCACGGCCGAGGCCCGCCGACTGGTGCTGATGAGGTGAGCCGGGTGCGGCCGTAGCGGGGCGGCGGCCTACCGGCGCTCGCTCAGGTGGACCAGGCCCGTATCCGGGTCGTGGAGGACGGCGCGGCGGCCGGCGAGCAGCGCCAGCAACGCATCGCCGAGGAAGGCGCGGCGCCAGCCCTGGAGGAGCGCCAGGCCGTCGGCGTCGGGCTCCGGGAAGGCCTCGACGAGGGCCGCCACGTCGGCCCGCGTGGCGACGAGGCCGGGGTCGATGCCTTCGGCGAGGCCGGTGCCGGTGAGCGCCGCGAGCGCGAGGTTGACGCGGGCCGTAAATGCGTCGTCGTTGGGCAGCGACGGGCGGCGGCCCGGGTGCTCGTCGGCGGGCAGCGCCAGCCCCCGCGCGACGGCCGCGACGAGGGCCTCGCCGTAGCGCCGCCGGCTGCGGTCGTCCAGGCCGCGCACGCCGCCGAGGTCATTCGGGGTGCGCGGCAGGCGGCGCGCGACCGCCCCGAGGACCTTGTCGTGCACGACGTGGCCGCGCGGGCGGTCCTGCCGGCGGGCTTCTTCCTCGCGCCAGGCGGCGAGTTCACGCAGCACGGCCCGCTGCCGCCCGGTCAGGCGGCCGGCGCCGGAGACGCGGAGGTGCTGGCGGCGCGGGTCGGGGTCGTCGTAGCGGTCGGGGTCGTCGTAGGTGGCCAGCTCCTCGCGCATCCAGTCCATGCGCTGGCGCTGGCGGGCGCGGTCGAGGAGGGCGCGGTAGACGGCGGGCAGGTAGCGCACGTCGTCCAGGGCATAGGCGCGCTGCTTCTCGGAGAGCGGCCGGCGCAGCCAGTCCGTGCGGCTCTCGGTCTTGGGCAGGTGGATGCCCTGGACCTCGGCCACGAGGTCGCCGAGGGAGAGCGTAGACGGGAGGCCGACGAAGCCGGCGGCGAGCTGCGTGTCGAAGACGGAGCGGGGATACGCGCCGGTGGCCCGCCGCAGGATGGTCAGATCCTGCTCGGCGTCGTGGAGGATCTTGACCACGCGTTCGTCTTCGAGGAGGCGGCCGAGCGGGGCGAGGTCGAGCGCGGCGGCGTCGAGGAGGTGGAGGTCGTCGTGGTCCAGACCCAGCTGCACCACGCCGAGGCGCGGGTAGTAGGTGCGTTCCCAGACGAACTCGGTGTCGAGCGCGACGGCATCCGCATCGAGCGCCCGCTCGACGAGGGCTTCGAGGCCGCGTTGGGTATCGATCATTCAGCAAGACGGGCTAACGAAGAGGCGGGTGCGCAAGGTACAATCGGCGCGGCGAGGAAGAAAGCGCCGCGCCGGCGGCGCGGCCCCTACCCCAGGTATTCGTCCATCACGGCCTCCACCTGCTGCCGGATCCACCCCTCCGAGACGGGCAGCAGGCGGCCCTTGCGGACGTAGACGTGCACGGCATGATCCTCGACGTCGATGTGGCCGTCGAGGCCCGTCCGGCGGAAGACGAGGCGGTCGCCCTGCCAGGCGTGGCGCAGCTTGAGCTTTTCTTCGAGCGAGGCGGCGATGGCCTCGACCATCTGCCGCGTCTTGGCGCGGCCCAGCGTGTGCGGGCGGTGGATCTCGACGGCCATCGGGGTGGGAACATCGGTTGCAGAGAGGGGGACCCCCCAGTCAAGCGGCGCGGCCGGGGATCGTTCCCCGCCGCGCTCTGATGTTGCAGGATGATCGGATTGCCAGAGGCCGGCCGGGGGCCGGAAGAGGGAGGACCGGAGAGGAAAGATATACTACGATTGATGATGGATGAGGGACGGCGACCAGCGGGTTCGTTCCCTCATCACTCATCCATCGCCGATCATCACTCGTCAATCAGACCGGTTCTCGATGGGACCGCCGCCGAGTCTGGCCTCAGTGCACGCCGCAGCCGCAGTGCGGGAGGGCGAGGCCGGTGGTGGGGTCCCAGATGAAGGCGTCGTTGACGCCGGCGCGCTCCCAGTAGAACGGGCCGCGCTCCCTCGGGTGGTTGCCGATCTCGTTCATCGTCGCGGCGTCGAAGAGGCGGCCGTTGACCATCACCAGCTCCACCTGCTCCGTCGCGAAGAGGTCGTCGAGCGGGTTCCCGTCAATCACGACGAGGTCCGCCAGCTTGCCCTCTTCCAGCGAGCCGAGGTCGCCGTCCAGCCCGAGGTACTCGGCGCCGTGGAGCGTGGCGGAGCGGAGCGCCTCGTGCGGCGTCATGCCGCCCTGCGCCAGCATCCACGTCTCCCAGTGGGCGGCGAGCCCCTGGAGCTGCCCGTGCGCGCCGATCTGCACCAGATTGCCCTGGTCGACGAGCTTCTTCGTCTGGCGGGCCACCTCGATGTGGAAGTACTCGTCCTCGGGCGTCATCTGGCGGCGGCGGCTGCGGCTGTCCACGAGGGTGCGGGGCGTGAACGTCAGCAGGCGCTCCTTCGCCCACACGTCGCTGTGCTGGTACCAGTAGTACTCGCCCGAGAGGCCGCCGTAGCTGACCACGAGCGTCGGCGTATAGCCCACCTCCGTATGCCGCCACAGCTCCAGCACGTCCCGGTAGAGCGGCGCGACGGGGACGTTGTGCTCGATGCCGGTGTGGCCGTCGACGATCATCGTCAGGTTGTGGAAGAAGGTCGAGCCGCCTTCGGGCACGACGAGCATCTCGTGCTCGCGCGCGGCCTGCAGCACCTGCTGGCGCTGATC
>JAWWAN010000164.1:0-7517 GCA_033721675.1 Rhodothermales bacterium
CGTGAGACAGTTCGGTCCCTATCTACCGTGGGCGTTGGAGACTTGCGCAGATCTGCTTCTAGTACGAGAGGACCGAAGTGGACGAACCTCTAGTGTACCTGTTGTGGCGCCAGCTGCATCGCAGGGTAGCTATGTTCGGAAGGGATAAGCGCTGAAAGCATCTAAGCACGAAGCCCACTGCAAGACGAGGTCTCCCTTATGGGTCGTTCGAGATGAGGACGTTGATAGGCGGCAGGTGGAAGCGTGGTAACACGTGCAGCCGAGCCGTACTAATTACCCATGTGGCTTAATCCTTTTCTACACAGGATAGGCGCGCATTTCGCACACGTGGCGTGTGCCTTTGTGGAATCATCATGTCAATCACTTTCTGGTGCCTATAGCGCGGGGGAAACACCTCTTCCCATTCCGAACAGAGCAGTTAAGCCCCGTAGCGCCGATGGTACTGCCTTCGTGGTGGGAGAGTAGGTCGGCGCCAGGATCCTTTAGAGAGGCCCCGTCATCGGTTGATGGCGGGGCCTCTTTGCGTATTGTGCGCACCGCTCGGTCTCATCCTTCTAACCAGGCCGGGCGCGTGGAGGTAGCCAGGGAGCACGTGCCGCTGGCCAAATAGGCGCCGGCTCCTCGGGTGTTCGCCTTCTCATGTTCCACCGTGTTGCCGTATACTACGGTTGTGTTCGTTGTCTGCTGACGTGCCTGGTTGGGGGTGCCTTGCCGCGAGGCGAGGCTGAGAGCATACCCTTGGAACCTGATCCGGATCATGCCGGCGCAGGGAAACCGATCGACGCTGCCGCACCCCCACGGGTGCGCGCCGAGCCGCCTTCAACCATTCACGCTGAAGGCGGCTTTTTCTATACAAGCGAGAAGGAAGATGAAGCAGGGCGTTGCAGGGATGCTGCTGGCGTTGCTAGCGGTGCAGAGTGCCGGGGCGCAGTCGGTGGAGGGCCGGGTGATGGACGCCGGGGCGCTACCGCTGGCCGGCGCGGCTGTGCAACTCTTCGAGGCTGGCAGCGGCAGCCACCGCTATGGAGCGGCCGTGGCCGCCGATGGCACCTTCCGGCTCGCGCCGGTGCCGCCGGGGCGCTACCTGCTCGTCGTGAGCCACGTCGGGTTCGCGGAGCACCGGGAGACGGTGATGCTGGCGGAGGGGGAGACCGTGCGGGTGCGCGCCGTCCTTTCGGCGCGGGCCGTGCCACAGCCGGAGGTGGTGGTGACCGCGAACCGGGCGCGCGAACGGCTGACTCCCGTCACATTCAGCAACCTGCCCGCGCGGACCCTGGAGGTTCTGCCGGCCATGAAGGATCTGCCCGTCCACCTCGCTACGCTGCCCTCGGTGACGTACTACAGCGAGAACGGGAACGGCATCGGCTATTCGGCGCTCCAGCTGCGCGGGTTCGGGCAGCGGCGCGTGGCCGTGGCCATCAACGGCATCCCGCAGAACGACCCCGAGGACTACAACGTCTTCTGGATCAATTTCTTCGACGTGCAGGGGGCCGTGCGCGACGTCCAGGTGCAGCGGGGTGCCAGCGGCGCGTTCTATGGTTCGACGGGCATCGGCGGCGGCATCAACATCGTCGCGCGGCCCTACCGGCCCACGGCCTACGCGATGGCCGAGGTGGGGGCGGGGGCATTCGCCACGCGCCGCTTCACCGCCGAGGCCAACAGCGGCCTGCGCGGCGGGCGCTACGTCGCCTTCGGCCGGTTCAGCCGCCTGCTCTCGGATGGCTACCGGGACTGGTCCTGGACCGCGTTCTGGCGGTTCTTCGGCGGCGTCGTGCGCTACGGCGAGCGGCACACGGTTACGCTGCAGGGCTACGGCGGTCCGCAGCGCGACGGGCTCGCGTTCTCCGGCATCCCGAAGGCCGCCAACACCGCCGCCGTCCCCGACGGCTTCGGAGGCACGGTGGATCGGCGGTCGAACCCCAGCGCCGTCACCGAAGACGTCGAGCACTTTCATCAGCCGCACCTCGAAGTGCTGCACACCTGGCAGGTCCGCCCCGGCCTCGAATTCCACCAATCCCTTTTCGGGATTCAGGGAAAAGGATTCTTCGACTTCGGCGGGACCTTCCGCAGCGCCGACTATCTCCGCCTGCCGCCGGGCTGGCGTGGTCTCACGGCCGAGGCGCGGCAGCTCCCGCTGTTCCTCGTCGCGCCGGACGTGCGCGTGCAGTTCCGGGCCTACCTGGATCAGTGGCAGCTCGGCTGGATGCCACGGCTCACCCGCACCCGCGCCCGCAGCGAGACGACGCTGGGCGCCGAGGTACGCCTGCACCGCTCGCTCCGCTGGGGGCGCATCCAGGAGGGGGAGGGCGTGCCGCCCGAGGTGGTCGGCGGCGGCAACGACGTGCGCGTCTACAGCATCCGGGGCGAGAAAGGGGTGGCGTCGCTGTACGGCAGCCACCTCGCGCGGCCGCATCCACGCCTCGCCGTGCAGGCAGACCTCGGCCTCACCGGGCGCCGCTACCGCGTCTACGACGAGGCCTTCTTCGGGACGGACTTTGCCGTGCCCTACCTCTTCCTCAACCCGCGCCTCGGCATCACGGTCAACCCCGAGCGGCCCTGGAGCGCCTACGCCAGCGTGGCTCTTGCCGGCCGCGAGCCGCGCCTGAAGGCCCTCTACGACGGCGAGGAGGCCGGCGCGGGCTTCGTGCCCCAGTTCGAGCCGCGCCCGGACGGCACGCCGGACTTCGGCGCCCCGCGCGTGCGGCCCGAGTACCTGCTGGATCTGGAGGCGGGCGGAAGCCTCACCCGGATGCGCTACCGCCTCACCGCGAACGTCTACTGGATGGCGTTCCGCGACGAGATCGTGCCCTCCGGCGGGCTCGATCAGTTCGGCGTGCCGCGCACCGGCAACGCGGAGCGCACGCGCCACCTCGGCGTGGAGGTCGAGGGGGCGGTGCGCCTGCTGCCCGGCCTCGACGTAGCCGCCAACGCCACCGTCAGCCGCGACCGCTTCGTCCGCTTCACCGAGTTCGTCACCCTGCCGGATTTCACGGTGGCGGCCGTAGACCGCGGCGGCAGCCCCATCGCCGGCTTCCCGGAGCGCAGCGGCAGCGCTAGGGCCGAGTACCGGAGGGGCGGTCTCACCGCCACGCTCACGGGTCGCTATGCGGGGCGCCGTTTCATCGACAACAGCGGCGGGGTGGGGCCGGAAGGCGCACCGGACGACGCTCTCGTCGTCGATCCGTACGTGTTGCTCGACGCCACGCTCCGGTACGCGTTGCCGGCGGGTTCGTGGCTGGAGGGGTTCAGCGTGGCGCTCGACGTCAACAACGTGCTCGACCGCCGCGTGCTGCTCTACGGCAACGTCGGGTTCGGCACGCCGCAGTTCTTCCCGGCGGCCACGCGGCACGGCTTCGCCAGCATCCGCTACACCGTGCGGTGAGTGGAGGGCCTTGCGAAGACGTTGCAGCCCGGCACCCGGCCCTGGCGTAGGTTGCGGGGTGTCTCCGCGTCCGCACCATCTCGCCTTCAGCGCCATGCCCGACGACCTCGCCCCGCTGCCCGATGACCCCCGCCTGCGCCGTCTGGACCGGCTCGGCTGGCTGCTCGACAGCTCCATCCGCATCCCCGTCCTCGGCTACCGGATCGGGTGGGATGCCATCATCGGCCTGATCCCCGGCGGCGGCGACGTGGCGGGGCTGCTGCTCTCCGCGTACGTCGTGCTGGAGGCGGCCCGGTTCGGCGTGCCGAAGGCGGCGCTGGCCCGCATGGTGGGCAACGTCGCGGTCGAGGCGCTCGTCGGGGCCGTGCCGGTGCTGGGCGATGTCTTCGACGCCGTCTTCAAGGCGAATCTGCGGAACCTGGACCTGCTGCACGCGCACCTGGGCGTGCCGCGCCCGGCCGTACAGCGCCCGCCGGACCGCCGCCTGAAGCGGGTGGTGCTGGTGGTGCTGGTGGGGGTGGCCGCCGTGGTCGGCGGGGTGTTGTATCTGGTCGGGCGCGCCCTGCTGGGAGGCTGAGGGCGCGCGCCCGGCGATGTTTCGCCGTTTCGAAATTACGAGGTGGGTTACCTTTCGTAACGCCATCCCCGGGGGGCCGTGCCATGCAGGCGCGGCCCCCCTTTTTGGGCGTGCCGCCGGTGCATGGAGCGATCCAGATTCAGCGTGTCCGAATGGGTCTGCAGCCGGCCGGGGGGGCCGTGCCGTCGGGCCCAATGCCCGCAAAACGGGCCTGGGAGGGGAGTCTGGCCGGCCGGCGGGGATGCAAGTGCTGGAATAATCGAGGCCGCATCACCGCTGCGGACGCAGGATGCGGACACCCTCAGGTGGAATGGGAAAGGCTTCTTCGATTTCGGACGCCCGAGGGCTCGGGGGGCGCCACAAATGGAGAGGTTCTTGACGAGGGGAACGCCAGCCGCCTGTGCACCGCCCGGCAGGGAGTGCACCCACAGACCGACTACAGGAGAGCCTTCCCATGAATTACCGTACCGTGCGATCCCTGATCGTGACCCTTTCCATGGGCGCCTTGATGGTGCTTGCCGCCGGATGCGCCGATGCACTCATTGGCACGCCGCCACCCAGCGCCGAGCAGGTGGAGCCCGTGTTTCCGCGCCCCGCGACGCGCATCATCGAGCGCGTGCCCGGCATCAGCCCCGACGCCGGGGGCCGCGTCGAGAGCGAGGACAGCGCTGCCACCGCCTACCCCGAGCCGCCGCGAGTAGGCGCCGAGCCCCTATGGCTGCCGGCCGTCCCGGGCGGGCGCCTCGGCAACCTCCCGGTGCTCCCGATCAACCCGCCGCAGACCGGCCGCCTCCTGGAGCGGCACTAGACCGCAGCCCCCCTTTGCAGCGAGAATACACCGTATAAAAAGCGGATACGATGATGACGCGTTTTGTGACTACCTATCGATTCAAAGGGCTGCTCGTGCTGATGCTCACCGCCGGGCTGCTCACCGGCTGTGCCGATGCCCTCGTGAGCAACGAGGCCGGCCCGCAGGAGCGCCTCGCCGAGAACGCGGACGGCAAGCTCCGCCATCCGCACCTGCTCGACCGGGCCGTGCGCGCCCCGGCAACGCCCATCGACCGCAAGGGCGGCGGCCAGGAGCTGCACAGTGGCGACAACCTCTTCCTCATCGCCGCCGTCGATGAGAACACCTCGACCATGGAGAAGCAGAAAGTCCTCGAACGGTTCAAGGTGCTGGAGCGCTACAAAGTCCTCGAACGGCACTCCTACGAGGAGGTCTTCAACGGCTGGGCCCTCCAGATCGAAGACCAGTGGGGGCTCTCCGACTTCTCCGCCTTCTTCACCGAGATGATGCTCGACCCCGACATCCTCTGGTACGAGCCCGACTTCGACATCGCGACCGTGCCGTCCTCGCCCACGGGGGGGAGCAGCCAGCAGGAGGTGCCGTGGAACGTGGCCCTCATCGGGGGCCAGAGCAGCTGGGCCGTCTCCGGGGATGGGCACGGCGAGGTCGACGTCGATCTCTACGTGCTCGATACCGGCGTGGCGAAGGCGGACAACAACGACCCGTACGACGACTTCCGGCTCGTCGACAACCTCGACTTCCGCCCCGGCATGAACGACGCCGCCGACTACGACGGCCACGGCACGCACGTGGCCGGCACCGCCGCCGCCGCCGACGACAACGACGGGCTGGTGGGCGTGGCCCCCGGCGCGCGGGTGCACAACCTCAAGGTGCTCGACGACGACGGCAAAACGGACGTGTCTGTGGTGATCGCCGCCGTGGAGCACATCCTCGAAGAGAAGCTGGCGAACCCGAACACGCCGATGGTGGTCAACATGAGTCTGGGGGAAGACATCGGCACCACCACCTACACCGCCCTCGACGAAGCCATCGCCGCCGCCACGGAGGCCGGCGTGGTCTTCGTCGTCGCCGCCGGCAACGCGGGAAAGGATGCGTCCGTCTTCACGCCGGCGCACGTCGACGGCGCGATCACCGTCGGCGCCTATGACCCCGAGCTCCGCTTCTCGTCCTTCTCCAACTGGGGGCCGAAGGTGGATCTGCTGGCGCCGGGTGAGGACGTCGTCTCGCTCTCGCCGCAGGGCGCCGGCCACGCCGTGCTGATGGACGGCACCTCGATGGCGGCGGCTCACGTCTCGGGCGCGGCGCTGCTCTACCTCGCCCAGCACCCGAACGCCACGCCCGCCCAGGTGGAGCAGGCCCTCAAGGCCAAGGGGCTCCCGTTCGTCACCGACGTGCCGAGCGGCACCACCAACAAGACCGTCTGGGTCAGCGAGAACAACATCACCGCCATCCGGGTGGATGAAGGCGACGACGACGCCGAGGAGTTCGTCAACGACGGCAACGAGATGTACCTGAACAGCTCGGACCTGGAGCTGGCCTTCCAGGGCAACGCCGAGCAGCTCATCGGCATCCGGTTCTCCGACACCGGCATCCCGCAGGGCGCCACCATCACCGGGGCCGTCATCCAGTTCACCACCGACGAGGTGAGCACCGGCGCGGCCAACCTGACGATCTGGGGCGAGGACGCCAACGACCCGGCCAAGTTCAACAGCGCGGACGGCAACATCTCGTCGCGCCCGAAGACCACGGCCTCGGTGGCGTGGGCGCCGCCGGAGTGGACGCAGGTGGGCGAGGCCGGCGCCGGCCAGCGCACGCCCGACCTCGCGCCGCTCGTCCAGGAGATGGTCGACCGCCCGGGCTGGGCGGCGGACGACATGGTCTTCCTCATCGGCGGGACGGGCCGGCGCACGGCCGAGTCCTTCAACGGGAGCGCCAGCAAGGCCCCGCTGCTCCTCGTCGAGTGGCACAATTGATCCGAGATGCATGGGGGGTGGTGAGCGCCCTCTGCCGGAGACGGCAGGGGGCGCTCCCGCGTTGAACGCCCGCCCGTGAATTGACACAGGCTTCGCGCCGCAGCGAGCGCCCTCCGCCGGAAACGTCGGGGGGCTTTCGTAGTATCCCCGGACCGCTGCCCTCTCCCTCACGAGCCTGCCCGCGAGCCATGCCTCACACCGCCCTGCACGAGCCCGAAGTGACGCCGGAGCTGGCCCGGGAGCACGGCCTGACGGAGGAAGAATACGGCTGGGTCGTCGAGGCGCTCGGGCGCACGCCCTCGTTCGTCGAGCTGGGCATCTACTCGGTGATGTGGAGCGAGCACTGCTCGTACAAGAACTCCATCGCCCTGCTGAAGACCCTCCCGCGCGAGGGCGAGGCGCTGCTGGTGGGCGCGGGCGAAGAGAACGCCGGCCTCGTGGACATCGGCGACGGGCTGGCCGTGGCCTTCAAGATCGAGAGCCACAACCACCCCTCGGCCGTCGAGCCCTACCAGGGCGCGGCCACGGGCGTCGGCGGGATCCTCCGCTACATCTTCACGATGGGCGCGCGACCGATCGCCGTCATGGACCCACTCCGCTTCGGGATGCCGACCGACGCGCTGCAACGGCGCCTCGTCGACGGTGTCGTCCGGGGCGTCGGCGGCTACGGCAACTGCGTCGGGGTCCCCAACATCGGTGGCGAGGTCGAGTTCGACGACTGCTACGCCGGCAACCCCCTGGTGAACGTGCTCGCCATCGGCGTGATGGTCATGGACC
>JAWWAN010000165.1:0-7505 GCA_033721675.1 Rhodothermales bacterium
CGCCTCCAGCGACGTCCAGGCCATCGGTGCATGGAAAGCCATCCGGGACGCCGGGAAGCGCGTGCCGGAGGAGTATGCCCTCGTCGGGTACGACGACATCAAGACGAGCAAATTCCTCGGCCTCTCCAGCGTCGACCAGGACATGGAGAACGTGGGCCGCGAGGCGGCCGAGCGGCTGCTGGAGCGCGTGAGCCGGGAGGCGCCGGCCGAAGACTTCATCTCCCGCCTGATCGTGCCCACCCTGCACGTCCGGGAGTCGAGCGACTATCGCCGCCCCTGATCCCCGAGTTCGAGACCGCGCACTGCATGGACACCGCCCGCATCGCCGAGCAGCTGGACCGCACCCTCCGCAGCACCCATTTCGAGGGGTTGGGCACCCGGTATGAAGGCAAGGTCCGCGACACCTACCGCCTGGAGGATCGGCTCGTGCTCGTCACGACGGACCGCATCTCCGCCTTCGACCACGTCTTGCGCCAGACCATCCCGTTCAAGGGGCAGGTGCTGAACCGGCTGGCGGCGTATTTCTTCGAGGCGACCCGAGACCTCGTGCCCAACCACGTGCTGTCCGTGCCGGACCCCAACGTCACGGTGGCGCGTCGTTGCGAGCCGGTGCCCATCGAGTTCGTGGTGCGCGGGTATCTCGCGGGCCACGCCTGGCGGGTCTACCGCGACGGGGACCGGGAGCTGTGCGGCCAGCCGCTACCCGACGGGCTGAGGCAGAGCAGTCGCCTCCCCGCGCCCATCCTGACCCCGGCCACGAAGGCCGCCGAGGGGCATGACGAAGACATCAGCCGGGCGGAGATCCTGGACCGGGGCATCCTGGATGCGGAGACGTTCGGCACGCTGGAGGCGTATGCCCTGGCGCTCTTCCGCCGGGGCACCGAGATGGCAGCGCGGCAGGGCCTGATCCTCGTCGATACCAAATACGAGTTCGGCCGGACGCCGGACGGCCGGCTGCTGCTCATCGACGAGGTCCACACGCCCGACTCGTCCCGGTATTACTACGCCGACACCTATGCGCAATTGCTCGAAGAAGACGCGCCGCAGCGGCAGCTCTCGAAAGAGTTCGTCCGCGAATGGTTGATGGAGCACGGGTTCATGGGCCGCCCAGGCGAATCGCTCCCCGACCTCCCAGACACGTTCCGCATCGAGGTGGCCCGGCGGTACATCGAGCTATACGAGACCGTCACGGGCACCCCCTTCGAGCCAGATACCCACCCGGATCCTGAGCAGCGCATCCAGGCGGTGTTGTTTCAGTTGCAATAACGGATTTTAAGAGACGCGGTGCCCATCAGGCGCGGCGATCGTCGCCCTCGGGTACGGGGGTCGCGCCCTCGACCCATTCTTCGCGGCCGTCGGCGTAGACCTCGCGCTTCCAGATCGGCACCGCTTTCTTGAGCGTGTCGATCAGGTACCGGCAGGCGGCGAATGCTTCGGCGCGGTGCGCGCTGGCGACGCCGACGATCACGCTCGCCTCGGCCGGCGGGACTTCTCCGAGCCGATGTACCAGATAGACTCCTTCGAGGGGCCAGCGCGCGGCGGCGTCCTCGGCGAGCCGCCGCATCTCACGCTCAGCCATCGGCACGTACGCATCGTACACGAGCCGGGCCGTCTCCTCCTCCCCGGTCCATCGGCGCGTCGTCCCCACGAAGAGATCGATCCCCCCTGCGGCCGGCGATTGCAGGAACGCGAACGCCGCGCCCACGTCGAGCGGGTCCGTGGTGAGGTGGATGTAGAATGGAGCGTGCGCCATTGCAATAACGGATTTATCATCACCCGCCGCTCACCGGCGTGATGAGCGCCACCTCGTCGCCGGCGGCCAGCGGCACGTCTTCGCTCGCATACTCGGCATTGACGGCCAGCCGGATCACCGCGCGATACGCGGCCAGGGCGGGGTACTCCTCGGCGAGGGTGTCGAGCAGGCTCCCCCCCGTGGCCCCGGCCGGCAGCGAGACGTTCAGGACGCGCTGCCCGACCCGGTCACTGAGCACGCTGAAGAGCAGCACGGTGACGCGTGCATCCTCGGCGGCCATCAGCTCAGGTCGTTCAGGACGGCCCGGATCGCGTCGAAGTCCGGCATCTCGCCGGCGTTGTCGAGCACCTCGGCGTACCGGACGATGCCCTCCTTATCGATCACGAAGGCCGACCGCTTCGAGATCCGGTCCAGCTTCATCGGGGTAAAGTCATGGTCGTACTTGGCGCCGTAGGCCGCGCTGACGTCGCCGTCGTGGTCGCTGAGGAGCGGGAACGTGAAGCCGTGGACGTTGCTAAACTCCGCCAGCACGAAGGGCGAGTCGGTCGAGATGCCGGCCACCTGCGTGTCGCCCCCGAAGTCGGGCAGGCTGTTGTTGACCTGGTTCAGCTCGGTCGTACAGACGCTGGTGAAGGCGCCGGGAAAGAAGAGCAGCAGCACGTTCTTGTCGCCGCGATAATCGGACAGGCGGAAGGCTTCTTTCTGGTGGTCGTAGAGCTTGAACTCGGGAGCGGCGGTGCCGGTCTGCACGGTCATGAGGCTGGCGGGAGTACGGTGGGACGGAAGGACGGTCAGGCGAAGCGGATCACCTTGAGGGGGTCGATGCGTGCGGCGACGCGCGCCGGCACGTAGGCCGCGACGGCGCAGAGCACCAGCGCGACGGCCCCCACGATAACGAAGTCGAGCGGATTGAGTTCGACCGGGGCCGTGTCCATGTAATACGCTTCGGCCGGGAGCGGGATGATGCCGAAGCGCTGCTGGAGCAGCCCGAAACCGAGCGCCAGCGCCATCCCGGTGCCCGTACCGGCGGCGCCGACGAGCAGCCCCAGCCACAGGAAGAGACGGCGCAGATCCCGCCGGGAAGCGCCCATGCTGCCCATCACCCCGATCTCGCGGGTCTTCTCCAGAATGATCATCAGCAACGTCCCGACGATGTTGAACGCGGCGACGAGCACGATCACCCCGATCACCAGCGGAATGATGGATTCCTGGAGGTTGACCCACGCGAAGAGCCCCCGGAAGACCTGGTAGATGGTGCGCGCCATCACAGGGTAGCCGAACTCGGCCTCGACCGCCTCGGCTAGGGCGGCGGCCTGCGTGACGTCCGCCAGCGTGAGGTCGTAGCGGGTAACCTGTTCCGGTCCGTACTCCAGCAGGTCGCGGGCCGTGGCGAGGTCAGTGAAGACGTAGAGCTCGTCGAAGTCGGCGAGGGCCGTCGCATAGATCCCGGCGACGGAGAACTGCCGCGCGCGGGGGCGCGCGAAGACCGGAATCTGGTCACCACCCCCGGCCTGGCGGAGCGAGAAGGCGGTCAGGCGATCTCCGACGTCCACGCCCAGCTGCCGGGCCAGCGCCTCGCCGAGGATCACGCGCGGGCCGCCCGTGCCGGGTTCGAGATCGGCGCTGCCGGAGACGATGGCCCCGGCGAGGTAGGTAGGCAGGGCGTCCGTGCCCCAGAGCGCCACGCCGTCGATGTCCGTCGAGGAGCGGCGCAAGAGGGCGAACTCCGTGACCACGGGCGCCACCCGTTCGACGCCGGGCATCGCGGCCAGGCGAGCTTGCAGGGTCGCGGCGTCGCTCAGGGGCGCATCCACGTAGCTCTCCACCTGCACGTGCGCGCCGAACCCGACGATCTTCGCCTCGATCTCCCGGCTGAACCCCCGGACGATGGAGAACGCGAGCAGCAGCGCCGCCACCCCGACCGCCACGCCCCCGACCGCCGCGTAGGTGACGAAGCGCAGGAAGCGGCGGCCTTCTTCTCCCCCTTGCACTCCCCGGAGATAGCGCAGCGCGACGTATCGTTGAAATGCGGAGGCCACACCCCCCTCCCCTGCTGGTGGTTGCCAAACGAGCGACACGGCACGCAGGGCCTCGCCAAAAGATCCGAACGGCGGCTCGGATCAGCGCATCAGGCGGCTCGAATCAGCGCATACGGCGGCTCGGATCAGCGCATGGGGAGGTTCAGGGGGGGCGCGAAGTGATAGGGCGGCCAGGGGCCGGTGCAGACGAAGTGCAACTCCCGGTACCGCCCGGCAAGCTCGCGCACCTGCCGCCGCAGCACGTCGAGCACGGCCCAATCGACGAGGCAGGCTGCGTGGAGGACCACGTTCGGCCCGGAGCAGGGGTGCACCTGCAGATCCTCGCAGCTTCCCTCGATGGCCCCCCGGATGACGTCGTACAACAGCGCATCGCGACGCGCCTCGGCTTCAGACTGTGCACGGGCCGCCCGCCGCGCGACGACGACGGCCGGGTCCAGTCGATCCACGGGCACCGCGCCGCTGCCATCTCCGCCGGGGGCGAGCGCCGGCGAAGCCATCACCCGTACCACGCGGAGGCTCACCTCGACGCACCCTTCGAGCCGGTCGAGCGCGGCCGTCAGCGGGCCGGCATGCGCCTCGATCAGGGCATCCAGCTCTGCCTCGTCGCGGGCAAGCGTGGCGAACGAGGAGGGCACGACCGGCCCGGCGAGCATGGCGGTCTCGACCACGGTCGTGTGCTGCCACAGCCGCAGGGGCGTCGGCTCGGGGGCTGCGGCGACCGGGCTGAGGACGGCCCAGAGCCGCCCGCTCCGGCGATACCGGATCGGGGCGCGATCCACGCCGCGCAGCGTCTCCGGCGGATCCGAGGGGGTGCCTGTGACGGCGTAGAGGTAATGCATCCGGCAGCGAGGCGGCGGGCTACCCACCGGCCACGGGTTGCGGCGGGGCGAGCGTCGCGAAGAGCGCGGGCGGCGCCGGTCCGGAGACCTCGACCGAAAAGCCGGCTTCTCCGAACGCCTGGCGGAGCTCGTCCACGGCATCGCCGAAGGCATCCTGCCGGTCGTCCACCACGAGGTAGGAGGCGTCGATCAACAGCTCGGCGTGCGGGAGGGCCTCGTCCTCAGGATCGTGCGGGCGCACCTCGTCGGCCAGCGCACCGAAGCGGTCGTGCACGTGCCCGGTGCAGCGTTCCGTCATGGCGTCGATCTCATCGTGGATGGCCGCCACCATCTGCTTCTTCAGCTCTCCAGATTCTCCCCGGGGCTGGCTGCGGATCCCGGCCATCAGATCCTGGACGGCTCCGCTATGCTCCACCACGTGTTTATGGAGCCGGTCGCGGTCACGGAAGACACGCAGCCGCCACTGGGAGCGGTTCTTCAGGCGCTCCACCTCTTCCAGGTAGCTCACCTGGGAAAGCAGCTCCGTCACCGCCGCCGAATCCGCGTAGACGGAGCCGAACGGGACGGGGAGGAACGAGGCGAACTGAGACAGCGACTCGATCAGGAGCTGGTGGCGCTGCTCGTAGCGGGCCACCCAGTCGGGATCCATCCGGTTCAGCGCGAGGGCCTCGGCACCGAACTTGCCGGTAGAGACTTCGCTGACGAACGCATGGACGCCGTCGACGCTGATCTCGAAGACGGGATACTCTGGATCGATGCCTTCCTCCGGGAGCTCGCCCTGTTCGATGGGCGCGTCGTGCGAGCGGACGCCGTAGAGATACAGCACGGCCGGCGCCTCGGCGCTCGCAGGCAGCGCCGCCTCGTCGAAACCGTCGCCGCTGGCCTCCAGGGCCTCGAAGCCGGCGGACGCCTCACCGTGGGCAGGGGCTTCCCAGCCGTCGCGCTCCCCCTCACCGGGGTCAGGGTCGATCAGCGCGGCGTCATCGACGGCGGAAGCGTCCAAAAAAAAACCGGATTCCGCTTCTTCGTCCTCGGAGAGCGACAGCTCCACCCCCTGCTCGAACCGCTCTTCTGCTTCGTCAGGCTCGCCGGCCTCGGGAGCGGCGGCGTGCTCGGCCGGTTCCGCTTCGGGCGGGTGGACGTCCAGCTCGAAGGCGGCCTCGCCCAGGATCGACGGGGCGTGCTCGGGCTGCGAAGCGCCGGACGCGGAAGGATCGGTCCCTGACGCCTCCGGTCCGAACGAATCCATCGCGAAGGCGTCCGGCGCGAACGCGTCTGCGCCTGGCTCGGCAACCTCCTCGTGGATCTCGTCGAGCGCCTGCTCGACGAGCTGATCCAGGAGGCGTTGCTTGATCGTGGCGCGGAGCCCCTCGATCACGTCGGCTGGGAGATCGTCTGCGCGGATCGACGAGAAGTCGATCCCTTCGGTCGCGCGGCGCAGGGCCTCGGCATGGAGGGCGTGCTCGTAGGCCTCGGTGAGCGCGTTCAGCGCGTCCGGCGCCAGGTCTTCGAGGTCGGCGGCCTCGGGCTGCGCCGCGATGTCCGTGGCGGCCTGGTCGCGGGCGGTGGCGTGGAAGGCACGCCGGTACGCCTCGGTGAGCGGCGCCAGCGCCTCGTCCGGCACCGCCGGCTCGTCCAGCTCGGGCGCGTCGCTCAGTTCGTCGAGGGCGAGGCCGCAGGCGCGGTCGAGGAGGCGGCGGCGGACGGCCTCGCGCGTGGCGGCGACGGCTTCCGACGTGTCGTGGCGGGCGAGGGCCTCGGCGGCGGCGTGGTCCGCATCCGAGAGTTCCTCGGCGAGGTCGTCCATCATCTGATGGAGCAGGCGGTCTTTGAGCGTGGCGCGCGCGCGTGCCAGCGGCTCCGAGCTCCGGTGGCGCAGCATGCGCGCCATCCCACGCTCCGCCTCGTTGGTCTGGTGATCGGCAGGAGATTCCATTGCGGTCAACGCAGGTGATGAGGGCCAGAAGGGCAGAGCTCGCGCCGAGTGCACATGAAGAGCCTGCGCCCCGATTATCGGCCTCCTCCCGTGCCTTCTTTAACCAGCGGCTTCATGGCGAACCTTCACGCGCCCCGGCAAGTACGTATTGTCTTGATCCGCCGGCCCCCACCGGCGGCCGCGCGCGCCCCGTAAAACCGACCCTCGACGATGAATAACAGCCTCGCCCATCCCCCCCTCCCGACGAACGAGCCCGTGCGGAGCTATGCGCCGGGCAGCCCGGAACGCGCCGCCCTCCAGGCCACACTGCGCCGCCTGAAGACGCAAGACACGCTCGACATCCCCGCCTTCATCGGCGGCGAAGAGGTCCGCACGGGGCGCGGGGAGGCGATCGCTCCGCCGCATGAGCGGAGCCACACGCTGGCCACCGTCCACTACGGCGGCAAGGACGAGGTGGAACGGGCCATCGCCGCCGCGCTGGAGGCCCGCCATGACTGGGCGCGGATGCACTGGACGGACCGCGCCGCGATCTTCTTGAAGGCCGCCGACCTGCTCGCCGGCTCCTGGCGGGATGTGCTCAATGCCGCGACGATGCTCGGCCAGAGCAAGAACGCCTACCAGGCCGAGATCGACTCTGCGTGCGAGCTGATCGACTTCCTGCGGTTCAACGTGCATTTCATGCAGCAGATCTACGAGGACCAGCCGTTCTCCCCGCCGGGCCAGTGGAACCGCCTCCAGTACCGCCCGCTCGAAGGCTTCGTCTTCGCCGTCACGCCGTTCAACTTCACCGCGATCCAGGGCAACCTGCCGCTGGCGCCGGCGCTGATGGGGAACACGGTGCTCTGGAAGCCCGCCACCACGGCCGTCTTCTCGGCCTACTACACCTACCGCCTGCTCGAAGCCGCCGGCCTGCCGCCCGGCGTCATCAACATGGTGCC
>JAWWAN010000166.1:0-7495 GCA_033721675.1 Rhodothermales bacterium
GGCCGTCCGGGGCGGTCACCGGGGTGTGCCTGCGGTTCTCGTAGACGGGCTCCTCGGGCGCCGTCAGGGCCTCGCCCTCCGCGTTCTCCATGAAGAACGGAACGACGATCGGGTCTTCCAGACGGGCGTGCGGCGCGGCGTCGTCCATCGCCGTGCCGTCACACCCCGCGAGGGAGGCGGCGGTGAGGACGAAGGCGAGCAGCAGCCGGCCGGCGCGGCGCGAGGACCGGGAATGCGAAGGGAAGTGGACAGCGGTCATGGGTGAATCCTCCAGGCTACCTGATGAACGGAAAACTTTCGCGATACATCCCTCAAGACGAGAACGGCGCACGGATCCCCAAATCGGTGATCGACTTCCCCTTTCGCCGGGCCGGTGGTATACTGTAGCGGGAGTCCCCGCCGGCCGTCACGGTGATGCGTCATGCCCGAGGTAGACGTCACACAGCTGCTCAAGGAGGTGGAGCGGGGGCGGCGCGATGCGTTCGACCGGCTGTTGGCGAACGTCTACCCGGCCCTGCGCCAGATCGCCCACGCGCGCCTGCGCACCCATCGCGCCGGCGAGACGCTGAACACCACGGGCCTGGTCCACGAGGCGTACCTGAAGCTGGTCCGCTACCAGGACGTGAACTGGAAGGGCCGGGCGCATTTCTTCGGGGCCGCCGCGCAGACCATGCGGCGCATCCTCGTCGATCACGCGCGGGCCAAGGCGTCCGAGAAACGGAGCGGCCAGCAGGTCGGGCTGACCCAGGCCGGGGCAGCCGCGGCCGTCTCGATGGACCGGCTGCTGGAGATCGACGACGCGCTGCGCCGCCTGGAGCAGCGGCGGCCGCGCTGGGTACGGGTCATCGAATGCCGGTACTTCGGCGGCCTCACCATCGAGGAGACCGCCGAGGCCCTCGGCATCTCGCACGGCACGGTCTCCAATGACTGGCGGATGGCCCGGGCCTGGCTGAAGCGCGAACTCGGCGAGTAAGGCGATTCCCCGTGCGGGCCGCGCCGCCGGTGCGTATCTTTCGGTATCCGTTGACAGTCCCGGTGATCTCGTCTACGTTCTGCGTAGTGCAGGCCCTGCGGGTCGGGTGCTCGCCCGGCACGCGGCCCTGACGGCTGGAGGCCCCCCTCGCGACCGGTCGAAAGGCGTGTCATGGAGCAGCGCATTCGCTTTTGCACCGCCCCCGACGGCGTCCGCATCGCCTATGCCCTCACCGGGGACGGGCCGCCGCTGGTCAAGGCGGCCAACTGGCTCAGCCACCTCGAGCACGACGTCGGCAGCCCCGTCTGGGATCACTGGCTGCGCGCGCTCTCCCGCGATCACACGCTCATCCGCTACGACGAACGCGGCTGCGGCCTCTCAGACTGGGACGTCGAGGAGTTCTCGGTGGAGGCCTGGGTGCAGGACCTGGAGGCCGTCGTCGAGGCCCTCGGGCTGGACCGTTTTCCCCTGCTCGGCATCTCGCAGGGGGGGCCGGTGGCGCTGACCTATGCCGCGCGGCATCCGGAGAAGGTCAGCCACCTGATCCTGCTCGGCAGCTTCGCGCAGGGCCGGCTCCGGCGGACGCGCAAACAGGAACACATCGACCAGGCGAACGCGCTGCTGGAGCTGATGGGGGCGGGGTGGGGCATGGACAATCCCGCGTTCCGGCAGGTATTCACCACGCTCTTTCTGCCCGACGCCTCCACGGAGCAGATGCAGTGGTTCAGCGAGATCCAGCGCATCTCGACGTCGCCGCAGAACGCCGTCCGGTTCCTCTCGGCCTTCTACGCGATCGACGTGAGCGACGTCGCGCCGACGGTTCAGGTGCCGGCGCTGTTGCTGCACGCGCGCGAGGACGCGGCCATCCCGTTCACGGCCGGCCGCGAGCTGGCCGCGCTGATGCCCGATGCCCGCTTCGTCCCGCTCCTGAGCAAGAACCACATCCTGCTGGAGAGTGACCCGGCCTGGCCCCGCTTCCTGCATGAAGTCCGCCAGTTCCTCGGCGTCGAGCCCGAGACCGCGCCCCGGCTACCGGCCCCGACGCTCGACCCGGCGGCGTGGGACCAGCTCAGCGCCTTCTTCCGCGAAGCCCTCGACCTGCCGCCGGAGGGCCAGGCCGACGTGCTCGACCGCGCCGCACGGGCACACCCGCCGCTGCGGAGCGAGCTGGAGAGCCTCCTCGCCGCGCACGCCCGGACCGGCCTCACGGATCTGAGCAGCGCCTTCGGGAAGGTGGTCGGCGCGTCGCTGGCCTCGTTCTCGGCGGCGCCGCTCCAGCCGGGGCAGCTCGTCTCCCACTACGAGATTCTGGAGAAGCTCGGCAGCGGGGGCATGGGCGTCGTCTACAAGGCCCGCGATACCCGCCTCGGGCGGCTCGTGGCGCTCAAGTTTCTGCCGCTCCACCTGAGCCTCCACGAAGAGATCAAGCAGCGCTTCGTACACGAGGCCCGCGCCGCCTCGACGCTCGACCACACCAACATCTGCACGATCTTCGACATCGGCGAGAGCGCCGGCGGGCAGCTCTTCATCGCGATGGCGTGCTACGAGGGGCAGACGCTCAGGGAGAAGGTGGCCGGTGGGCCGCTGCCGCTCGACGAGGCGCTCGGCTACGCCCTCCAGATGGCCGACGGGCTCGAACGGGCGCACGAGGCCGGCATCGTCCACCGAGACGTGAAACCCGCCAACGTGATGGTGACCGGCCGGGGCCGAGTGAAGCTGCTGGATTTCGGGATCGCGAAGATGGCGGCGGTGAGCCTCACGAAGACGGGATCGACCCTCGGCACGGCCGCCTACATGAGCCCGGAGCAGGCTCGCGGCGGCCCGGTAGACCACCGGACCGACGTGTGGTCGCTGGGCGTCGTCCTCTACGAGATGCTGACGGGCACGCGGCCCTTCCGGGGTGAATACGAGCAGGCCATCCTGTACTCGGTGGTGCACGAGGAACCGGAGCCGGTGCGCGCGGTGCGCCCGGAGGTGCCGGAGGCCCTCGCGCGTGTCATCGAGAGGATGCTCCGTAAGGATCCTGGCGCACGCTACCAGACGATGCCGCAGCTCCGCCACGCCCTCGCGCCCCTCCGCCCGGCGGCCGGCGCCCCCGCCCCGGGCCGCGCGCAGCGGGGGGCGGCGCCGGCGGAAGGGGAGGGGCCGGCCGAGGAGGACAGCGACACCTGGCTGCATGACGGTGAGGCCCCGGTCCATATGGTGGCGCGGGCGGAGGAGCTGGCGTTCCTCCACGACCGGCTCGCCGAGGCCCGGCGTGGCATCCGGCAGATCGTCTTCGTGACGGCCGAGGCCGGGGTGGGCAAGACCACGCTGGTCGATGCCTTCATCCGGAAGACCCGGAGGCGGGCGGCGTTGCGGGTCGGGCACGGGCAATGCCTCGAACACCGGGGCGTGCGGGAGGCCTACATGCCCGTGCTGGAAGCCCTCGGGCGCCTCTGCCGCAAGGCGGACGGGCCGGCGCTCGTCGAACTGCTGGCCCGGCAGGCGCCGACGTGGCTGGTGCAGATGCCGGGCCTCGTCGGCCCGGAGGAGCTGGCGGCGCTGCAGCAGCGCGTCCTCGGGTCGACCAAGGAGCGCATGCTGCGGGAGATGGTGGAAGCCGTAGAAGCCCTCACGGCCCGCCGGCCGCTGATCCTGATCCTCGAAGACCTACACTGGAGCGACTACTCCACCGTCGATCTGCTCTCAGCACTCGCACGGCGGCAGGAGCCGGCGCGCCTCCTCGTGGTGGGCACCTACCGCCCCGGGGACGTCCGCCGCAGCAACCATCCCCTGCACGCCGTCGCCGCCGAGCTGACGGGCCGGGGCTATGCGCATACGCTGGCGCTGCCCTATCTGTCTGAAGCCGCCGTGGGCGACTACCTCGGCGCGCGCTTCCCCGGCACCGACCTCCCGGCGCGGCTGGCCCCCCTGGTACACCAGCGCACCGACGGCAATGCGCTCTTCATGGGTAACGTCGTGGAGGCATGGATCGCGCAGGGCAAACTCGTGCTGGACGGCAACGCCTGGTCGCTCCACGCGGCGCTCGACGAGCTGGCCGTCGGTGTTCCGGAAAACCTGCGGCAGCTCATCGAACAGAAGATCCAGTACCTCGGGGAAGCGGATCAGGCGATCCTCGAAGCGGCCAGCGTGGTGGGCGTCGAGTTCGACGCCGCGTCCGTCTCCGCGACGGTCGAGGCCTCCGAAGACGATGTGGAGGCGCGGTGCGATGCGCTGGTGCGCCAGGGCCAGTTCCTCCACGGGCGCGGCCTCGCCGAGTGGGCAGACGGGACCGTCACGACCCGGTACGAGTTCGTCCATTCGCTCTACCAGGAAGTCTTCTACGACCGCGTGCCGCCGGGGCGGCGGGTGCGCCTGCACCGCCAGATCGGGGTGCGCCGCGAGATCGGCTTCGGGGCGGATGCGCCGGCCCATGCCGCAGAGCTGGCGCTGCACTTCGCCCGGGGGCGAGACGCGGAGCGGGCCGTGCGCTACCTCCAGCAGGCCGCCGAGCAGGCGATCCGGCGGAGTGCCCATCAGGAGGCCACCGAGTTGATCCAGCAGGCGCTCCGGGTCCTCGAAGAACGCCCGGACTTCCCGGGCTCCGCCCGGCAGGAGCTGACGCTCCTGTTGATGCTGGCCCCGACCCTGATCCTCTGCGACGGGTGGGCGTCGCAGGAGGCCGAGAACGCCTTCGCCCGCGCCCGCGACCTGTGCCACGACCTGGGCGACGCGGCGCGCCTCGTGCAGGTGATTCAGGGGCTGGCCACGCTCTACGAGGTGCGCGGCGACTATCAGGACGCGGAAGCGCTCATGGTGCGCCATCTACACCCCGAGCACCATCACGCGGTCCACGTCGAGTCGCACGAGCTGCTGGCCTGCTCCACGTTCCATCAGGGAGCGTTCGAGCGGTCGCTGGCGTACGCCGAGGGCGGCATGATGCTCTTCGACCCGAAGCGCCACAACGCTTTCAGCGCGACCTTCGGAGACAACCCCGGCATCTCCTGCTCGTCCTGGGCGGCCATGGATCTCTGGTTCCTCGGCTACCCGGACCGCGCGCACGAAGAGCTCCAGCGCAGCCTCCGCCTGGCCCGGCAGCCTGATCATCACTACAGCCTGGCCCACGCGCAGGAGCAGGCCGCGATCTTCTACCAGTGCCGGCAGGAAGTGGAGGCGGCCCGGGAATGGGCGGAGGCGACCGTCGAGGTGGCGACCCGCCAGGGCGTCGCCTTCCGGCGGGCCGCCGGGATGATCGTGCGGGGATGGGCCATCGCGCTCCGTGAACAGGCCGCGCACGGGGTCGAGCAGATCCTCGAAGGGCTGCGACTCTGCGACGCCATCGGCGCCCGGATGGACCGGCCCTACCACCTCGGCCTGCTCGCCGAAGCCTACGGGGCCCTGGGGTGCGCCGACGACGGGCTCGCCGCGCTCGCCGAGGCGCTGCTGATGGTGCGCCGCAGCCGCACCTTCTTCTACGAGGCCGAGCTGCACCGCCTCCACGGATCGCTGCACCTCCGGGCCGGCGCCGGCCCGGCCGAGGCCGCGCCGCACTTCTGGGAAGCCCTGGAGGTGGCGCGCCGCCAGACGGCGCGGGTGCTCGAGCTGCGGGCGGCCGCCTACCTGCATCGCCTGGGGGACGGCGCAGGGCGCGATGCCCGCCCCGTGCTCGCCGCCGCCTTCGACTGGTTCACGGAAGGGTTCGAGACGCCCGACCTCGTCGAGGCCCGCCGCCTTCTCGAAGCCTCGGGCGCACGCAACATGGCCTGACCCCGTTGGGCGGTGCGGCCTCCTTTCAGCTCCGCAGTGCCCAGTACGGCATCGCCCCACGTCTCGGCCACAGCGCTCCTGCGGTGCCGGGGCAGGAGCCGGGGTCACCACGCGCAGCCCAGAAATTTTACAGAATGAGTAGCGGGTATGCGTGCTCGCTCCGGATCCGAGGGCGAAACGCGGAGTACGACGCTCGGACCGCCTCTACACGAGATCCTACCGCCTCCGTGAAGCAACCCCGTGTACCGAGTAGCCGCGCCGTGGATGACCGGCCCTCCGTGCTCAGCCCGACCCTCCTGAGCGTGTTCGGAGAGGACGCCGAGCCGATCGAGGCCGTGGAGGAGCGCCTGCGCGCGTACCTTCCTCACACGCCGGCCATCGTCTGGGAAGGGGATGCGTCTACGTTCGCTTTCACGTATGTGGGAGGCGATGCCGAAGACATGCTGGGATTCTCTCGGACGCAGTGGACGGAGGATCCCGTGTTCTGGGCCAACCACATCATCCACCCCGAAGACCGCTCGGACGCCGTCGCCTTCTGTGCGCTGGCTACGGGCCGCAAGGCGGATCACGTATTCGAGTACCGTGCTATCACGCAGGCCCAGGACATCGTCTGGCTCCGGGATTTCGTTCGCGTCATCGTCGGCCCGCGTGGGATCCCGGTCCGGTTGCGGGGGCTGATGTTCGACGTGAGCGAAGAGAAGTGGGCAGAGCGAGCGGCGCGGCGTGAGGCCGAGTCAGAAGTTGCCCCGCTGAGGCTCCCGGCCGTCGCGGATCTGGAAGCCGCCGGCTGAAGCCTACGCGGCGGGGCCGTCGGGGCCGAGGGGACGCTACCGCGTCGTTCGTTCGGAACGGATATGCCACGCGCATCGGACGCCACCCTGATCGAGAATCTGCCCAACCTCGGGCCGGCGTCCGCCGCGATGCTGCGCGCGGTCGGGATCCGCACGCGGGCCGATCTGGAGCAGGCCGGGGCCGTGCTGGCGTATGCGGCGGTGCGGGATGTGCATCCGGGAGTGAGCGCGAATCTGCTGTACGCACTGCACGGCGCGCTGACCGGCACGCGGTGGGATCGCCTTCCGCAGAGCACCCGGGTCCGGTTGCGGCGGGAGGTCGAGGCGGTCCGGCGGATCGACCCGGGCCCCGGCCGCTGAGACGAGCCCTGCGGGGAGAAATGCGAAGATGTGCTGATATCGGGCCGGCCGCGTTGTGATTCGCGGGGGGCCTTGCTATCATACTCGCCTGTTCACCATCTCCCTGGACTCGCTCGCACCGCAGCTATGGACGAGGTCAAGAAAGCCTGGTCGCAGGCTCATGACCTGGCGCTGATCTTCATCGCGCTCGCCTACGGCACCGACGAAGACCTCACGCCGGAGGAACTCGCGACCATCACGGACATCCTGCAGGAGTGGCGCGAAGGGCTCCCGGCCGACGGGGCGCAGGACATCGTCATGGAGGCCGTGGCCGTCTTCATGGATGACCGCGTCGAGGTGGCCCGTTCCATCGAAGCGCTCCGCACCGACCTCTCCGCCGAGCAGCGGCGGCAGGCCCTGGAAGACGTCGTCCGCATCGCCGAGGCCGACGGGGTGCTCCTCGGGGCGGAGCAGGATCTCATCAAGCGCCTGGCGACGGCGTGGGATCTGCGCGACATGGGGCGCACGCTGCTGGAAGCCTCCGGCGCACGCCACCAGGAGGTGCCCGGCTGGACGTACCTCCACGACATCGCGCTGATGTACGTCATCCTCGCCCACAGCACCGACAGCCAGCTCAGCGACC
>JAWWAN010000167.1:0-7465 GCA_033721675.1 Rhodothermales bacterium
GCTTTCTTCCTTTCGTGCTTTCGCGCTTACGCCTCTATAGCCAAATCTACTCTTTTCCCATCGTCATATTCTGTTCCAGCCGGCACCGGGAGTTCTGCTCGTCGCGCCGCCCGGGATGGACGATCCCAACTTCCGCCGGGCCGTGGTGTTGCTGTGCGAGCACGGCGCGGAGGGCAGCTTCGGCCTGATCCTCAACCGGCCCCTCACGCTGGAGCTGGGGGAGCTGGTGGCGGGCGTGGCCAGCACCGAGACCGTCTCGCTCGGCGGGCCGGTCCAGCAGAACACGCTGCACTTCCTGCACCGCCACGGAGACCGCGTCTCCGACGCGATCCCCGTCGTGGACGGCGTGCTCTGGGGGGGGGATTTTGAGGCGATCAAGGATCTGCTGGGCAGCAACGGCGCCACGCCGCACGATCTGCGCTTCTTCCTCGGCTATGCGGGCTGGTCGCCGGGCCAGCTCCTCGACGAGATCGAGCAGGGCGGCTGGATCCTCACCCCGGCGGAAGACGACCTGGTCTTCGACGCGGCGCCGGCCACGCTCTGGCGCACCGTCATGCGGCGGATGGGCGGCGAGTACGCCCTCCTCTCGAACTACCCCGATGACCCGCGCCTGAACTGACGGCCCCAGCGTTTCCGGGGCCGCGGGCTCAGGACTCGGCCGGCACGGGGGCCGGTATGGGCGCGGCCGCCACGTCCGGCACGCCGTCGTAGGTGGTCGGCACGGTGCAGCGCGCGTAGATGTAGGCGTAGTGCAGGCCCACGCCCGCCAGCACGAGCAGGTGGAAGACCTCGTGCCCCTCGACGATGCCCGGCCACACGACGGGCCACTCGGCCGCGAAGACCACCGCCCCGATGCTCAGCACGAGCGCGCCGTAGAGGAACAGCCGCAGGCTAGCCCAGCCGTTCTCGCCCGCCGCCAGGATCAGCCCCGCCGCCGCCACCCATCCGACCGACAGGTAGGTGAGGGCGGTCAGCCACAGCGGCATCGGCCAGACGACCATCTTGACGGTGAGCCCGCCCAGCGTGATGAGCCACAGCCCGGCGATGTAGCTTGCCTTGAGGCGGCGCGGCAGGTTGAGCGCGCCGTAGACGGCGGTGCCGGTGCCGCCGATCAGCAGGAAGATGGCCGCGTGGTCGAGCTTCTTGAGCAGCACCAGGTGCTCGGCGGGCCGGTCGAAGAGGTGGAAGAGGGCGCTGGCGGCGAAGGCCGCCGCCATCGAGACGCCGTAGACGATCAGCGAGCCCTGCGCCCAGCCGTCGCGCCCCCGGCACCGGGCCCGCCGCACGAGCGGCACGAGCGCCGCCAGCGCGAGGACGGCCCCGAGCAGGTGAGTCGTCATGCTCACCGGGTCGCGGATGCCCAGCCACGGAAAGGCTTCGAGCAGAACGGACATGGGTCTCTCTCTCACACTACCTGCGAAGAACGGTACCTTCCTGTACCGGAGGAGGCAACGCGGAGATTCGGCCGGCGCGGCGGCGTAATAACAACGTTTCAGCGATAACGAGAAGGGTCGAAGTTCGCCGGCCTCCGGCTAGAAAAACGCCTGGTCGAGCCGGAGGCCGCGCGGCTCCAGGAAGCCGACGACGGCGCGGATGGCCTCGCGGGTGCCGCGCGTGAGCAGCGGCTGCCCGAACGCCTTGATGCGCACCAGCACGCGGCCCCGGTCCTTGGCGTCCGGCCGGGCCTCGACGAGCACCTCCTGCGTCAGGTCCTGCTCCTCGATGCGGGTGACGAAGACGAGCCCCGCGCCGCCGACGGCGCCGTAGGCTTCGAGCACGATCACGTGGCCGCCCTCGAACGGGTGGACGATCTTCTCGAAACGGTCGAGCGGCGGCAGGGTGCCGGCCAGAAGGGCGTGGTGCATGGCGTCGGCGGGGTCGACGAGGGGAGGGAAGGCGGCATCCGCCTCGGCGGTCTTGGTGAAGACGGCGTGCTGGATGGGGATGGCCTGCGCGCGCCACTTGCGGGCGTACTTGGTCTCCAGCGTAGCCGGCGGCGGCGGGGCCTGCTCGACGGCGAAGAGCCCCGTCCGCCGGGCCTCCGCGAGCGCGTAGCCGAAGTACTCGGCGTGGTCCGTCGTGAAGAGGAGCGCACCGCCGTCCTCCAGGCGGGTGGAGAGGAGGCGGAAGAAGGGCGCCCGCAGCAGCCGCCGGCCGCGGTGTTTCTGCTTCGGCCACGGATCCGGGAAGTTGACGTAGACGCGGTGCAGCCCGTGCGGCGGCACCACATTCCGGACGAGGAAGCGGGCGTGGCCCGCGTAGAGCCGCACGTTCCGGTGCCCCGCCCGCCGGATGCGCCGGAAGGCGCGGGAGACGGAGCCCACCGAGACCTCGGCGCCGAGGAGGTTCCACGCGGGGTGCGTCCGGGCGAGGTGCGCCAGGAAGCCGCCGTCGCCGAAGCCGACTTCGAGCACCAGCGGCGCCACCCGCCCGAAGAACGTCTCCGGCGGGGCCGGCAGCGAGTACGCGCCCAGCTTCAGCAGCATCGTGACGGTAGGAGTCGGGGTAAAAGCGGTGGGGCGGCCCACGTGCTCAGCGCACGCCGGGCGGGTACCCCGTAGAGACGGGGAGGGCGTTCATCGCCCGCCCCCTTCCGACGGAGAGATCGAAGCGGCGATACCTCATTCATCGCATGCCCACCGGCCCCTCGACCGCGGCCCACCCTTCGCAGGCTGCGCCCTCGAAGACGGGATCGCCGTCTGCATCGGGATTCAGGAGTAGAGCCCGGGGATGTCGATGAGGCGTGCGCCGGCGGCGTCGGCCACGGCCATCCTGCCGGCCCCCCGGATGCGCGCGCCGCCCACCTCGCCGGCTTTGTTGACGGCATAGAACGACACGTTGAAGTCCGGGCGGCCGGCGTCGTCGAGGAGGCGGGCCAGGCGCGTGTTCTCGGCGATGCGCTGGCAGGCGTAGAGGCAGGCGTCCTCGGGGCCGTCGCCCATGCGCATGCGCTCGACGATGAGGAAGCACGCGCAGTTCTCCAGATTGGCCTCGCCGCGCCCGGTGGAGCCGGCGGCGCCCACGGCGTTGTCGCAGTAGAGGCCCGCGCCGATGATGGGTGAATCGCCTACGCGGCCGGGGATCTTGAACGAGAGGCCGCTGGTGGTGGTGACGGAGCTGAGGTTGCCCGCGAGGTCGATGGCCGAGCAGTGGATGGTGCCGTAGGTGAACGGCAGGCCGGCCGGGAGCCCGCCGATGTCCTCGTCGTCCATGCCGTGCTTCGGGAGGTAGTCGTCCTCGTTCGAGAGGTTCTCCTTCCAGCGCACCCAGACCTCGCGCGCGCGGTCGGTGAGGAGGTTCTCGATGGGGATGCCGTGCATCCGCGCGAAGCGCTGCGCGCCGTCGGCCACGAGCAGCACGTGGTCCGTCCGTTCGAGCACCAGCTTGGCGACCTTCGACGGATTCTTGACGCCTTCGAGGGCGGCCACCGCCCCGGCGCGGTGCGACGGCCCGTGCATCACGGCGGAGTCCAGCTGGACCACGCCGTCCTCGTTGGGCAGCCCGCCGTAGCCCACGCTCATGTCGTCCGGATCTTCCTCGACGAGGTTGACGCCGGCCACGACGGCGTCGAGCGCGTCGGCGCCGCTGTTGATGAGGCCGAGGGCGCGCTCGACGGCGCCGAGCCCGTTGCCGCTGGCGATGACGACGGGGCCGGCGGCGCGGCGGGGCGCGGCGAGGGACGCCCCGGCGGGCAGCAGCGAGGCGGCGGCGCCGGCCAGCGCGCTCGTCTTCAGAAAGTCCCGGCGTGATTGCGAGGGGTTCGGCATGGGTCGCGGCGAGGTCCGGTGGAGGGAAGGGGAAAGGAAAAACGGTACGGAAAATTCGGGGCGTTGTCTAGGGCGGGCCGGTCTGCGGCGAGGATCGCGCAGGGTCTTTCGCGCGCCGGCCGGCCGGCCCGGAGCCTCGCCGGCCCATCCATTAATATTTCCCCTCCCTTGTCCTTGGTGGGAGCCCGGCGTATGCTCGAAGCATCTCCTGCATGAGGGTCCTTCTTTGTTCGTTCTCGTACGTGGGCAGGAGGCTTTTCATGACGCGGCCTGCCGGCACGGGCGCCCCCGTGATCGTCCGCGAGGCCGGTCCGGTTCATTCACTCAAGTTGTGAGGTTCATCATGAAGCCATTCCAAACCGCCCCGCTCATGCTGCTGCTGATCGCCTTCGCGGTGGGATGCACCGACGAATCTGCACCGACCGCCGCCCTGAACGACGCGGCGGTCGAGAGCCTGGACGAGGGGCTCTCGAAAAACGGGGTCATCCACCACGCCTCCATGGGCGGGGCCGACGTCTGTGAGGCGCTGGGGCTGCCCACCGGCTGCGACGCCAACTTCTCCCTCGTCGCCAACATGAAGGCCGACGGGAGCGTGAAGGGGCAATGGCAGGACACCTTCGCCGGCGGCGGGGAGGGGATCCACGTCGAGATCGACTGTCTCAACGTGGTGGGCAACGGCGCGGTCATCGGCGGGATGATCAAACACGGCACCCTGGGCGGCAACGACGTCTCGGGGCAGCGCGCGCTCACCGCCATCGTCGACAATGGGACGTCGAAGAACGATCCGCCGGATCAGCTCAGCTTCTCGTTCTTCCCCGTCAACATCGATTGCAACCTGCTGACTCCGGCCAACTTCCCGTTGTTCAACCTCACGAACGGGCAGGTCAAGGTGTGGTAGTGCGGCACGCGCGAGCGTCGAGCCCGTGAAGAGCGCCCCCGGTATGCCACCGGGGGCGCTCTGCGTTTTACCGCCCGCCCCGGCCGGCTCATTCGTCGCGCAGGCGGAAGACCGGGAGGCGGAGGCCGAAGAGGATGGCCGAGAAGCGGAGGGCGACGACCACGCCCATCGCCAGGAGCGCGGCGGCGAGGTCGCCCACGGCGAGGGCCTTGAGGCCCATGTAGGCGCCCGCCCCGGCGAGGGCCGCCGTCGCGTAGACGTCGCGCCGCAGGATGAGGGGGATCTCGTTGGTGAGGACGTCGCGGAGGGCGCCGCCGGCCACGCCGGTCATCGCGCCCATCATCACGACGATGGGCCACGGCAGCCCCAGCTTGTCGGCGATCTGCGCGCCGCTGACGGCGAAGAGGGCGAGGCCGAAGGCATCCGCGATGAGGAGGGCCTTCAGCGGCGGCGTCCGGCGGCGGGCGAAGAGGGTGGTGGCGAGCGCCGCGCCGAGGATCACCCAGAGGTAGGCCGTGTCGGCGAACCAGAAGATGGGGTGGCGGTCCAGCAGCACGTCGCGCAGCGTGCCGCCGCCGACGGCCGTGACCACGGCGATGACGACCACGCCGAGCAGGTCGAGGCTCTTGCGGCCGGCCGCCAGCGCCCCGCTGACGGCGAAGACCGCGCACCCGACGAGGTCGAGCACGTAGACGATGGGGTACTCGGTGAGCATCGGAGCCCTCACGCAGCCAGCTCGAAGAAGCGGGCCAGCGCGTCGTCAGTCGTGAAGACGTTGGGGGAGAGGCGGACGGTGTGGAAGCCGTCCATGCGGAACGGGCGGAAGACGAGGCCGTGCTGCGCGAAGAGGACGTCGAAGAGGGCGGCGCTGTCCCGGCCCTCGGTCTCGACGGCGTAGAGCGAGCCGCCCAGGCTCCAGTCTCGGGGGGAGCGCCACCGGAGGCCGGGGGTCTCGTCGGCGAGGCGCCGGGCGAGGGTGTGGAGGTGGCGCAGCCGCCGCTCGCGCTCGGCCGGGTCGATCTGCATCTGGAAGTCGAGGGCGTCGCCGAGGGCGATCACCTCGGGGAGGTTGCGGGTGCCGTAGTCCTCGTAGATGCGCGCCGTGCCCTGCCAGCGGCTCTGCCCCCACGTGACCCACATCGGCCGGAGGAGGTCTTGCAGAGCCTCGCTCACGTAGGCCAGCCCGAGCCCCTTGGGGGCCTGCAGCCACTTGTGCGCGCTCGTGACGAGGAGGTCCGCGCCGAGCGCCCGGGCATCGACCGGGATCATCCCGATGGTCTGCGCCGCGTCGACCGCGACGAAGGCGACCCCCCGGTCCCGCGCCAGCCGGGCGAGGCGGGCCACGGGGTGCCGCAGCCCGACGGCGTTGTCGATATGCGGGAGGACGAGCAGCTTCGTGCGGGACGTGAGCTGGCGGTCGTAGCGGTCCAGCACGTCGTCGGCCGTCATCGTGGCGACCTCGGCGGCGGGGAACGGGAAGCGGCGGACGGCGAAGCCGCGCGCCGTGGCCACGTGCTCGAAGGCGACGCTGGCGCCGGCGTGGTTGAGGCTGCTGAAGACGACCTCGTCGCCCGGCCCGAGCGGCAGGCCGTGGGCCAGCAGGTTGAACGCCTCCGTCGTGTTGTGGAGCACGGCGATGCGCTCCGGCGCCGCGTTCAGCAGGGTGCCGGCCTTCGCCCGCACGGCCTCGCGCGCCTCGTCCCAGGCGCCGCCCCACATGTACCGCCAGGGGTTGGTCTCGCACAGGTCCAGATACCGCTGCCGCGCCTCGTGGACGGCGCGCGGAATGGTGCCGATGGAGGCATGGTTCAGGTAGACGACGTCCGGGCCGAGCAGGTACTCGCTGCGGAGCGTAGGGAAGGTGGCGGCGGTGTGGCGTGGCAGCGCGAGGCGGCCGAGCGCATCGGCGAAGGCGTGGCGGGCCGTGGCGAGGCCGCCGAGGGCCGCGCCCGCCCCGCCGAGGGCGAGCTGGCGCACGAAGCGGCGGCGGTCGGGAGCGTCAGGCATCGGGGCGAGGCGTTCGTGGGCGGACCCCGCCAAACTACGACACGCCCGCCACGAAAACCGACGACTCTGACGATCCGGAAACAAGCGGGGCGGACCTCCATGCGGCACGGATCCGGGCGCCGCCGGGGCCGGTCGGAGAAGGGGTCTCCTTTATCCAGCCCCGCCTGCGCATGCGTACCGTCACCGTTCTGCTCATTTTGATGCCGGCTCTGCTGTTCGGGCGCTGCACGTGCAGCAGCGACAGCGTCAACCGGGGCGATCTCAACGTAGTGCCCCTCGGGCAGGAGTGGCAGATGGGCGAGCAGCTCGCCGCCGAGATCGCCCGCACGCAGCCGCTCGTCGACGATCCCGTGCTGCAGGAGTACGTGGCCCGGCTCGGCGCGCAGCTCGTCGAGCAAACCGAGATGGCGGACCGCCCGTGGCAGTTCCACGTCGTCGCGGATCCGTCGCTCAACGCCTTCGCGATCCCCGGCGGGCACGTCTACGTCAACACGGGCCTGATCGTGGCGGCGGAGAGCCCGGCCGAGCTGGCCGGCGTGATGGCGCACGAGGTGGCGCACGGCGTGGCGCGCCACGGCACCGAGCGCATGACGAAGGTCTACGGCCTCAGCGTCGTCGGCAGCCTCGTCCTCGGCGAGGATCCGGGCCTGCTCGAACAGATCGCCGCCCAGATCATCGGCAGCGGCGCCGTCGCGCGGTTCTCACGCAAGGACGAGACCGAGGCGGACGCGCTCGGGCTCGACTACCTCTACGAAGCCGGCTACCCGCCCGAGGCGATGGGGACGATGTTCGA
>JAWWAN010000168.1:0-7432 GCA_033721675.1 Rhodothermales bacterium
AGATCACCTACGACCAGTTTGCCCCGTTCCGCTATCGCGAGCAAGACACCGACGTGACCGCCACGGACGCGCCGTTCGACGCCGACGCGGTGGCCCGGCCCAGCCCGCCCTATGAAGACCCGGCCCACGGCATGGGCAACCAGGGCTTCCCGGCCGCCGGCATGACGCAGTGGGCCGCCCTCCACTACGCGAAATGGCTCTCCGACAAGACCGGCCACTTCTACCGCCTCCCCACCGAGGCCGAGTGGGAATACGCCTGCCGCGCCGGCAGCGACACGCCCTACGCCTTCGGCCACGACCTCGCCGGGCTGGACGCCTACGCCTGGTACTGGGACAACAGCGACGAGCGCTTCCGCGAAGTGGGGCAGAAGACGCCGAATGCGTGGGGCCTCTACGATATGCACGGCAACGTCGCCGAGTGGACGCTGGACGAGTACCAGTCCGATTTCTACGCGACCCTCCCGGAGGCCGTGGAGGCGCCGTGGCGCGCGCCCGAGCGGCTGCACCCCCGCACGGTGCGCGGCGGCGCCTACGACGACGACCCCGAGGCGCTGCGGTGCGCCGCCCGCCTCTCGTCCAGCCCCAACTGGAAGCGCCGCGACCCCCAGATCCCGAAGAGCTTCTGGTGGAACACGGACTCCCCGTTCGTCGGCTTCCGCCTGGTCCGCCCGGCTGTGCCGCCCCCGCCGGAGGAGCAGGCCGCGTTCTGGCGGCAGGTACTGGGAGAATAGGAGGGGGAAGGATCGATGTGATCACTGCGATTGCAGATCGGCGAACATGGATTACAGAAGGCAGAGTGTATGGTCCTGCCCCGGACGGAGAGCCCGAACCCCCGTCGATCACCAACCCATCCGTCGCTCCGTCCGGCGGCGTGCCGGGAGGAGAAACGTCGTGCATCGGGGACCAGGGAGCGGGGCCATGGAGATCGGCCATTGGCATTAGAAGCACCGTCGTTTATACTGTAACTTCCCCAGTCCCCACCAGCCCCCTGCCTGCCATGGACTCCCCGAGCAGCCCCGAAGCACACACCGGCATCAGCCGCCGCGATTTTCTGCGTGGTGGCACCACGGCCGTCGTCGGCAGCGTCGTCGCGGGGGCGTTCCCGGCGAAGGCCAGCGCCTTCTACGCCTCGGACGACGCCATCCGCGTCGGCCTCATCGGCTGTGGGGGGCGCGGTACGGGCGCCGCGCTCCAGGCGCTCTCCTGCGGCCAGAACGTCCGCCTCGTCGCGATGGCGGATGCCTTCCAGGACCGGCTCGACGAGAGCCTCGCCAACCTCCAGAACCCCGAGTACGGCGACTGGTCCGGCACCACGGCCTCTTCGGTGCAGGCGCGCATCGACGTGCCCGTGGAGCGCCGCTTCGTCGGCTTCGACGGCTACAAGCAGGTGATCCCGCTCGTGGACGTCGTGATCCTCGCCACGCCGCCCGGCTTCCGTCCGATGCACTTCGAGGCGGCCATCGACGCCGGCAAGCACGTCTTCATGGAGAAGCCCGTGGCCACGGACGCGCCGGGCGTGCGGCAGGTGCTGGCGACGCACGCGAAGGCCGTAGAGAAGAAGCTGAACGTGGTCGTCGGCCTCCAGCGGCACTACGAGGCCAAGTACCGCGAGTGGATCGACCGCATCCACGACGGCGCCATCGGGGACGTGGTCCTCGGGCGTGTCTACTGGAACTCCGAGGGCGTGTGGGTGCGCCCGCGCCAGCCGCAGTGGAACGAGATGGAGTACCAGATGCGCAACTGGTACTACTTCACCTGGCTCTGCGGAGACCACATCGTCGAGCAGCACATCCACAACATCGACGTCGGCAACTGGGTGAAGCAGGGGCCGCCGGTCCGCGCGCAGGGGCAGGGCGGGCGGCTCGTCCGCACCGGCCCGGATACGGGCCAGATCTACGACCACCACTTCGTCGAGTTCGAGTATGCGGACGGCAGCCGCGTGCTGAGCCAGTGCCGCCACATGCCGGGCTGCATGAACCGCGTCTCGGAGGCGTTCCACGGCACGCGCGGGAGCGCGCCCGAGCCGGGCGTCCTGCTCGACGCGGAGGGGCAGACGATCTACACGTACCGCGACAAGGAGGCCCCGAACCCGTACCAGGTGGAGCACGACGAACTCTTCGCCGCGGTTGCCGCCGGAGACTACCAGTATGCCGATGCCGCGCTGGGCGCCGAGGCCACGATGACGGCCATCCTCGGCCGGATGGCCACGTACTCCGGCACCGTCGTCGAGTGGGACGCTGCCCTCGCGTCTGAAGAAAGCCTGATGCCCGAGCGGTTCGCGTGGGACGCCGTGCCGCCCGTGCTGCCCGGCCCGGACGGCGGCTACCCCGTGCCGATGCCCGGCACCATGCGGGCATGAAGGGGAAGAGCGAGACGGGACGAGGGGCGGGGGGCGTGCTGGCCGTCGCGCTGCTGATGCTGGGCCTCGCGCTGCCGGCCCCGGCGCAGCCGCTCGGGCGGTACGCGGCGGAGCGGCCCGTGATGGGCACGGCGTTCCGCATGGTCGCCTACGCGCCGGACAGCCTCGCCGCCCACCGCGCCTTCGACGCCGCCTTCGCCCGCCTCGACGCGCTCGACCGGCGGTTGAGCGATTACCGCGCCGACAGCGAGCTCAGCCGCCTCTCCGCGACGGCCGGCACGGGCCGCGCGGTGCCCGTCAGCGACGACCTGTGGGCCGTCCTCGCGGCAGCGCAGCGGATGGCCGAGGCGTCGGGCGGCGCCTTCGACGTGACCGTAGGGCCGTTGACGCGCCTCTGGCGCCACGCCCGCCGGCGGGGCACACGCCCGCCCGAGGAGGCTCTGCACGCCGCCCTGGCCGCCGTCGGCTACCGCCATCTACAACTCGATACGGCGGCGCAGACGGCCCGGCTCGCGCGGCCGGGGATGCGGCTGGACCTCGGCGGCATCGCCAAGGGGTACGCCGCCGCCGAGGCGCTGCGCGTCCTGGAGCAGCACGGCCTGCCGCGCGCCCTCGTCGATGCCGGGGGCGACCTCGCGCTCGGCCTCCCGCCGCCCGGCGAGCACGGCTGGCGCGTAGCCGTCAGCGCCGTCGATGGGGCGGGCGCGCGCGCGACGGAGGAGGTCCTGCTGGCGGCCTGTGCCGTGGCGACCTCCGGCGACGCCTACCGCTACGTGGAGGTGGACGGCGTGCGGTACTCGCACCTGCTCGACCCCCGCACCGGCCTCGGCCTGACGCACCGCCGTGAGGTCACCGTCATCGCGCCCGGCGGGATGCTCGCCGACGCGCTCGCCTCGGCGCTCTCCGTCCTTCCGCCCGAAGAGGGTCTCGCCCTCGCCAGGATGCACCCCGGCACCGCCGCCCGGCTCGTCGAGCAGGACGCCGGAGGGCGGTGGCACGCCGTAGCAACGCCGGCCTTTCCTTCACCGACTCATCCCCCCGATCCCGATCTATGAAACGCCGAGACTTCGTCCGCACCAGCTTCGCCGCCGGGGCGCTGGCCGCCGCCGGGCCGCTCGGGCCCCTCGCCCGGCCGGAGGCCGCCCGCCCCTCGTTCACCCTCCGGTATGCCCCCCACTTCGGCATGTTCAGGCACCTCGCCGGAGACGATCCCGTCGCCCAGCTGGAGTTCGCCGCCGAGCAGGGGTTCACGGCGTGGGAAGACAACGGGATGAAGGGACGCCCCGTAGAGGAACAGGAGCGCATCGCACGCACGATAGCCCGCCTCGGGATGCAGATGGGCGTCTTCGTGGCGCACACCATCTACTGGCAACAGCCCAACCTGGCCGGCGGCGACCCCGACCTCCGCGCGGAGTTCCTGCGGGAGATCGAGGAGTCCGTGGAGGTCGCCAAGCGGGTCAACGCCACCTGGATGACCGTCGTGCCCGGCCACCTGGACCTCCGCCTCGAACCCGACTACCAGACGGCCAACGTTGTCGAGACGCTGCGGCGGGCGGCCGAGATTCTGGAGCCGCACGGGCTCGTGATGGTGCTCGAACCGCTCAACCCGTTCCGCGACCATCCGGGGCTGTTCCTGACCAAGATCCCGCAGGCGTACCTCATCTGCCGCGCCGTGGACAGCCCGGCCTGCAAGATCCTCTTCGACATCTACCACCAGCAGATCACCGAGGGGAACCTCATCCCCAACATCGAGCGGGCCTGGGACGAGATCGGGTATTTCCAGATCGGGGACAACCCCGGCCGCAACGAGCCGACGACGGGCGAGATCAACTACGCGCGCGTCTTCGAGTACATCCACCGCAAGGGATTTCGGGGCGTGCTCGGCATGGAGCACGGCAATGCCCAGCCCGGCAGCGACGGGGAGCGCGCCGTCATCGAGGCCTACCGGCAGGTGGACCCCGCCTGATCGCCACATCGCCGGCATTGCGACGCCCCTCCAGCGTTGTCATCCCGAGCGAAGGTCCGGAGGGCCGCAGCTGAGGGATCTCGCTGGTTCAGGTTGGCGCCATCGCTCATGGGCGAGATCCCTCGGCTGCGCTCGGGATGACTGAGAGGTTGCTCAGGGGGGATAGCAGCGTGCGCGATTAGCTCAAGGATCCCGCATGACACACCACCGGGCCGGCCCCCTCGCGAGGACCGGCCCGGCACACCATACCCACCACAGGTAGGTCTCACAGGTCAGGCAAGCGGAAGCGCCTCGGGGGCGAGTCCGGTCAGGCGTAGCATGTCCGGCACGGCCGGGAGGTCGGGCACCGAGATGACGCCCAGCATCCAGGAGGCGACGGCCAGCAGCAGCATCGCCAGCACCAGCCAGAGGTCGGCGTAGGCCGTCTGCCGGCGCATCAGGGCGAGGTACGGATCCACGTACAGGTCGAGGGAGAGACGGTGCATCATCGTCGTGTCAGGCTGAGACTCGAAGTAGGGCTCGGGCGAGTCGGCGCAGCCGGGGGGCGGCCCATGAAGGGCCGAAAAACGCCGGGAATCGCTCAGTCGTGTCAAGGTTGTGGGCACACGCCCGATGGATTCCAAGGACCGTGCCGGGCGCACTCAGCGCGCGCGTGCGGCCGCCAGCTCGCGGTAGGTGACGAGGTGGACGTCGTGCGCGGCGCGGAGGCTGTCGAAGGCAGGGCTGGTGAAGAAGTCGAAGTCGCGCTGGCGCCACGTAGCCCCGTAGGCCGGATGGTCCACGGTGACGGCCTGCATCTCGGCATCGTCGTAGGCGAGGTGGACGATCAGCTCGGTGACGCCGGGCTGGAGGGTCTGGATGGCGCGCGTGTAGAAGGCATCGAAGTCGGCCGGGTCCACGCCGTCCGGGGCCATCACGAGGCGGTCCACGAGCAGCTCGTCGTCGGAGAGCATCGCCAGGAGCTGCGGTGCCTGCGCGGCGAGGGCCTCGCGCGGGACAAAGACGGGCAGCCCGTAGTCCCGCCCGACGCGCACGTAGGCGGCGAAGAGATCGGGCGTCTGGAAGAGCGTGCCCATGTGCGAGTCGAGGTGGGTGGGGTGGAGGCCGAAGGCGAGGGCGCGCTCGACCTGCGCGCGCAGTTCCGGGGCGGCCGCGGCGGGGTGCATCGCGGCGGCCGCCGCGCCGGGGGTGGCGTGCAGAAAGCCGAGTGAGTCGACGAGCGACGGCGCGGCGGCCGCGCCGAGGACCGGCCCCCAGCGGTAGTGCTTCCACTCGCTGGTGAGGGTCAGGTGCAGGCCGAGGTCGTGGTCCGGGTGGGCGCGGGCGTAGGCGGCGGCCTCGGGGAACCAGGCGCAGGGCACCATCACGCTGCCCGAGCGGACGCGCCCGGTGGCGAAGGCGTCGAATGTGGCGGCGTTGACCGAATGCGCGACGCCGATGTCGTCGGCGTGGAGCAGCAGCAGCTTGGCATCGGGCGGGTAGCCGAGGCGCTCGGCGTGGGTGGGCGCGGGGGCGTCCGGCGCGGCGAGCAGCGGCAGGAGCAGCAGGAGGAGCAGCGGGAGGCGGGGCATCGGGCGTGGGGAAGGGTGGTGGGGAGAAGCTCAGAAGATCATGTTGGCGAGGTGGGCGCCTTGCAGCGCGTGCAGCTCGGCGTGCGTCCAGCCGGCCAGGTGGGCGGCCTCTGTAGCAGTCCAGTGGGCGTGCGCCCCATGGTTGCGGATCTCGTCGGCGAGGTCGTCGGCGACGGTGCCGCTCTGCAGCCAGTCCCACCGGCCCATCGCCGTGCCGTGCCGGTCCTGCACCTCGGCCGTGATCTGGCGCTTGGTCTTCCTTGGCTTGGGCCGTTGCGCCCTGATCCTACCGCCCGCGACGGTTCGATGCTTCGCTTTCTGGACTCCACCCGAGAGCGGGATCAGTTGGCGCATCACGGCAGCGTCGATATCGCGTTGGATGGCCGCCTCGTGATCGGCAGTGTATTCTGCATACTTCCGCCCGACGATGCCGCGCACGGCCACGGTGCGCCAGTAATTCCGGTCGATGTCCGGCATCGCGTTGATCTGGAAGTCGTAGCCGGGCGGGCCGAGGGCGCCGACGATGGCGTCGGCACCGGCCAGCTTGCCCGCATCGTCCAGGCCGAAGTAGCCGCCGGGGTCGTTGCCGGCCAGCGCCCAGACCTCGAAGCGGATCGGGATGCGGGGGTCCTGCCAGTGCGAGAGGGTGTCGCCGCCCAGAAACTGAAGCCGGAGCGCCGCATGGTTGTCTGGGACGGCGGCATAGGTCATGCGGACGATCATCGAGTTCTTCGAACCGTCCTGGAAGATTGCGATCTCCATGGCGCGCCAGGCGCCGTTGGGCAGGGCCTGCCACTTCTCGTATTGCGGGACGATGTTGTTGCTGTCGTCCCAGCCGCCCAGTTCCACGGCCATGATGTGCCCTTTGGCGAAGGGCGTCCCTGCGGTGTCGAACCCGCTGACGCAGTCCGGCGGCGGCGCGGCCCGGCCGGCGGCGTCCTGCCGGTGGAGGCGGCCCACCATGAGCACCGGCCGGTGGTGGTTCGCGTCGTCGATGTGGACGAAGCAGTTGTGATCGGGCCGGGCGAGCAGGCCGTGGCCGTGGCGTAGGATCATGGCGAACGGACGGGGTCTGGAGGGGCACAGCGCGTGCGGGAGGCACGTCCATCCTACCACATGGGGCCAGCAGAAGCAAGCCGCGCTGGGGAGGGCGGCGCAGGGCGTAGACACCGCCGGGCCGGATTCATACCTTGGCGCGACCCGTGTCTACAGCCCTCGCCCGTCATGACCGCCTCCGCCGCCCGAAATCCCGTCGCCACCGTCCTCATCCGTGAGCCGACGGTGATGGCCGTCATCGTGCTCAACGCCGTCGTGCTCTTCCTGGATGCCTTCCCGGCCGTGCATCGCGCCACCGGCGGCGGGCTCTTCTGGGTCGATTACGGATGCATGGTGTACTTCGTCGTCGAAGCCGCCATCAAGATCCGGCGGGCGGGATGGCGGGGGTACTGGCGCAGCGGGTGGAACCGGCTGGACTTCCTGGTGGTGCTGGGCAGCCTGCCGCTGCTGGCGAGCCCGTTCGTCGGGGCCGACCTCGAG
>JAWWAN010000169.1:0-7429 GCA_033721675.1 Rhodothermales bacterium
CGCGCCGATTCGGCATCGCGCGAGTACCAGCCGTACCGTCGGCTGACGACGAGCCGACGCTCTTCGGGGGTGTACCACTCGTGGATCTGCGCGAGGGCCTCGGTCGTACCCGGCTCGGCGGTCATCCCCAGCCCCATCGCGCTGCGATCCGTGGTGGAGCGTCTGTTGCTGACCCTCGACGACGACGCCCTGACCGCTTTCACGCTGGACCTGCCCGAGGAGCGCTGCACGCTGCTGGCAGACCCGGCGCTGCTGCACCAGGCCCTGCTGCTGCTGCTCCAGAACGCGCTCGATGCCGCCGCCACCGTCACCCTGCGCGTACGGGTAGACCGCGAGCGCGGCCGCGCCGTCTTCCACGTCTGGAACCCGGGCGCCCTCGCGCTCGACGGCGGGGCCGAGCGGGCGTTCGATCCCTTCGTGACCACGAAGCCGGATGCCCTCGGCCTCGGCCTCTGGATGGCCCGCCGCATCGCCGAAGCCCACGACGGCGGCCTCCACCTGGTCAGCCACGATGCCGAGGCCGGTACCGGCTTCGCCCTCGAGATTCCCCTGCCCCCCGAGGCCACCCTGTACGCTTCCGGTGCGCCATGCTGACGCCTTCGCCTACCCGCCGGCGCCGGCTCGCCTGCCGACGCGGTCTCCTTAACCAGGCGCTTTGGGGAAATTCCCTAGCGGCCCTCCCGTGGTTCTCCCTAAAGAGTTTCCGCGAGAATGGCCGTTTATTGACTTTGAGCATTCGCAATACCCCGGGGAGGCCCCGGCCTAGGCGCTGTTCGCATACCAGCCGTACCTGCCTGCGCCGGGACCTCCCGTTCCGTTACACTCCTGCCAGCATCTCGGGCACCCCTTACAGAAACGCTCCCGCCAGTCACCAAACCGAGCCGATTCGTCCGCCTCCCCGCGGCCTCCCGGCATGCTGATGATTCACCCCGACGTCCCGCAGCCAGCCGTATCGCGCTGCCCCGGCCTCCCCACGGCCCCGCATTCCCTCCGCCCGCACCCCACGCAGCTTCTGTATGCCATGCTCGGCCAGGCGCCGTCCCGGAGTTCGCACCTGGCTCCGGCCCATCCCCACGCCGCCGCGCACCGCTGTCTCCTTCAGTACTTAACTGCTTCCGTGCCTCATGGATCGGCCACCGCAACTGCTCTTCGTTGACGACGAGCGCCTCCTGCACAACGTCTTCACCCGCCTTTTCTCCCGCCACGGGATGGAAGTCACTTGCTGCCTCAACGGCCACCAGGCCGTCGAGGAGATGAAGCAGCGCCGCTTCGACCTCGTGGTGACGGACTTCATGATGCCGGACATGGACGGCCTGGAGCTGCTGGGCCATATCCGCCAGAAGCACCCGGAGGTCCGCGTCATCATGATCACGGCCCACGGCAGCGTGCAGCACGCGGTGCGGACCATGAAGAACGGCGCCATCGACTACATCCCGAAGCCGTTCTCGACGACGGAGCTGCTGGAGCGCGTCCGGGCCTGCCTCGAAGCCCCCGCCCCGGAGCCTGAGGCGGCCCCCACCCGCCCGGCCCGCACCGGCGGCAAGCCGGCCGCGCCGGCCCTCGAGTACGTCGGCGAGCACCCGTCTATCCAGCAGTTGAAGGCCATGCTGCCGGTCATCAGCCGCAACAAGGCGCCCGTCTTCGTGCAGGGCGAGAGCGGCACCGGCAAAGAGATTCTCGCGCGCCTCGTCCACCAGACCAGCGACCGCGCCGGCGGCCCCTTCGTGGCGCTCAACTGCGCCAACCTGCCGCGTGAGCTCGTCGAGAGCCACCTCTTCGGGCACCGCAAGGGCGCCTTCACCGGCGCCATCGACGACATGGTAGGCGCCTTCGAGCAGGCCGACGGCGGCACCCTCCTCCTCGACGAGATCACCGAGGTGGACCTCGCGGTGCAGGCCAAGCTCTTGCGCGTGCTGCAAGAGGGCGAGATCCTGCGCGTGGGCGAGTCTGAGCCCCGCAGGGTGGACGTCCGCGTGGTGGCTACCAGCAACCGCGACCTGAGCCGCGCGATCGCCGACGGCGCGTTCCGCGAGGACCTCTACCACCGCCTCTCGGTCTTCCCCCTCACCGTCCCGCCGCTGCGCGAGCGCCTCTCGGACGTGCCCCTGCTGGCGCGCCACTTCGCCGAGAAGTACCGCACGCTCTACGGGCTCCCTGCCAAGACCATCGCCCCCGAGCTGATGGACCACTTCCAGGCCCAGGGATGGACGGGCAACGTGCGCAGCCTGGAGAACATGGTGCAGCGCGGCGTGCTGCTCTCGGCCGAGCGGACCACGATCTGCCTCGGCGACGTGCTCCACGACTTCTTCAAGGATGCCAACCCCACCGCCCAGCGCGACGAGCGCGACATCCTGGGCGAGGTCCGCACGATTGCCGAGATGGAGCAGCGCATGATCCTGCGCGCCCTCGAAGAAGCCAACAACAACCAGCAGATCGCGTCGAAGCGGCTGGGCATCAGCGCTCGCACGATCCGCAACAAGCTACGCCGCTACCGCGAGGAAGGGCTCATCGCCTGAACCCTTCCTCGCGTCCGGTTACGGGCTTCCCCACCCTCTCCCCCACCCGGGTGGCAGCCCTTCTCGCGCCCCGTATCTCAGGAGGTTTCCCCACCAGCCTCCGAGATGCGGGGCGCGATCTCGTTGCTGAGGCGCTCGGACAGCTTCAGCAGCACGTCCGGGGCGTTGTAGTGCCCCTGGCGGAGCTGATCGACGAGCTCCTCGGCGCGTTCCTCGCTCAGGGGCGGCATGCTGTAGAGCGCCCGCCGCGCGAACTCGACCTCGCGCTCGATCTGGTCCTGGCTGGCCGACGCCTCGCGCGCCTCCTGCGAGATCTCGATGCGGTCGGTGTGCTCGGCGGCCGGAGCAGCCTCGGTGCGCGGCGTGGCGGCCTGGTCTTTGGCATCGACGTCTGCCGGACGGTAAGCGGCAGGACGCAACGGGCCGAAGGAAGAGTCGTTGACGTTCATGGTCTGTGACCGGCTAGGTGGTACTGCGAAGGGTGGGGGGTGCTGCTGCGGAATGGATCGGTACCTCGTGCCCGAAACTCAAATCGTGGCCTCGGAGCGGGCGCGTCAGCCCCGGACGGTGCGGTCCAGCACGCGCGGGCGGGTCTCGCCGGGGTCTGCGTAGCGCGCGCGGGCCTGGCGGAGCCGGCCGAGCTGGTCGAAGGCGTCGGCGAAGCGCTGGCCGTGCCGCCGTAGGGCGTCGGCCAGGGCATGGCTCTGCGCCTCGAAGGCGTCGGCGCGGGCCATCACCTCGGGCGGCGGCGTCTGGCCCTCCAGGCGGGCGGCGAGTTGCTGCCGGGCCGCCGCCAGGGCAACCACCGCGTCGGTGTCGCCGGCGTCGAGCGCGTGGCGCAGGTGCTCGCCGGAAGCGTAGAGCGCGTCGAGGAGGTCGGTCAGGTCGTTCGTCATCGGGGCGGGGCGGTCTAATAGAAGCCGAAGAAGGTGTTGATGAGCCCCTGCTGGCCCTGGAGCACCGCGATGGTCTCCTGGAAGCCGGCGAACTGCTTGCGGAGCGCATCCTCGCGGCGCAGGAGGCGGTCATCCCAGGCGGCGATGCGGGCGTCGAGGCGGCGCATGCGGTCGTCGATGACGTTCTCGCGCTCGGCGAGGATGCCGTTCGAGCCCACGAAGCGGTCCACGCGGTCGAAGAGGCGCGTCGCCAGGCCGTCGTCGCCGGCGAAGAACGTCTGCACCGCAGCGGGGTCCTTCTCGACGGCGTTCAGCAGCGCGTCGCTGTCGGCGAGGCGCAGCGTCCCGTCCCGCTCCATCTCGATGCCGAGGTCGCGCAGGTGGGCGGGGGCCTCGGGGCCGGCGGCGGTGACGTTCTTGATGGCCTCGGTGCGGAGCGCGAAGCGCAGCCCGCGCAACACACTGTCTCCGGCGAGCGGCCCGCGCGTGTTTTTCTCGGGGTCGATCTTGGTCTGCTGGTCGAGGTGGCCGATGAGGCTGTTGTAGGCCTTGATGAAGTTCTCGACCTCGCCCTTGATGGACGTCTCGTCCGCCTCCACGGTGAACTCGCGCGCGGCGTCGTCCGTGCCCTCCAGCGTGAGCGTGACGCCGTCGAGGGCGTCGGTGATGGTGTTCGTGGCGCGGTAGTGCCGGAGCCCGTTGAGGTCGAAGACGGCGTTGAGCTGCGAATCCAGCTCGCCGGTCCCGACGTCCGTGATCATGCCGCCGGCGGCTTCGGCGCCGCCCTCGCCCACCACGGTGCTGCTGGTCACTTCGAGCGCCGCCAGCAGGCCCGAGGCCGAGTCGGTGAAGCCCAGGCGGTTCGCGTAGCCGCTGCGCCCGCTGCGCAGGGAGAGGCGGGCCGTGTCGCTGGTCTCGCGGACGAGCTCGGCGCCGGCCTGCTCGGCGGTGGTGATGGTGCCGGCGGCCACGGCGTCGCTCATGGCGTCGTCGATGGCCGTGGCGATCTCGCCGAGGATGGCGTCGTCCGTGGCCCCTTCGGGATCGACGGTGACGGCGATGGTGACGCGGTTGCCGGCATCCTCGTCGGTCGGGTGGGCCACCTCGATGCTGAAGGTCTGGGCGCCATTCGCGTCGAAGAAGGCGCGGAGGTCGGTGCCGTCGGCATCGTGGCGGAGCGAGACGCGGGTGTCGGCGCGGGCGAGGCGCTCCACCTGAAGCGTGTGGGTGCCCAGCGCCGCCTCGGCATTGGCCGTCACGCGGAACGCCTCGGCCTCGCCGCCTCGCACCGACCGGGCGGCGAACGGGTTGGCCGTCTCGCGCGTGAAGTCGGTCAGCAGCGTGTGGAGGGCCGAGAGCTTGCTGTCGAGCCCGCTCAGGACGGTCTTGGCGCGGTCCTGGTCCGACCGCTGCTGCTTGAGCTGCTGCTGGGGCCGGCTTTCGAGCCGGACCATCTGGGCGATGAGCTGCTCGTAGGGATCGTCCGAGCGGATGGAGCCGATGGAGCCGAGCATGGGGATCAGGCCGCTTGATTGAGAAGGACGCCCTCGCGCCAGGCCTGGCGGAGCCCGTCGAGGATCTCCCCGACCGGCGCGAGGTCGCCGTCGAGGCTGGTGCGGAGGCAGAAGTCGTAGAGCGCGTGCAGCGGCCCCGTGAACGCGGGGTCCGCCTCCATATTGATGCTGCCGATGAGCTGGACGAGCACGGCGCGCAGCTTGGGCCGGTCGCCGCGGTGGCAGGCGGCCACGCCGAGGTCGTAGAGCTTGGCGACGAGCTGCTCAGGGGAGGCCGTGACGACGGCCTGCCGCTGGTACTGGCGCATGCGAAGAGCCTGGTGCATGGGTGCGGCGCAGGTTAGGTACGGTGGCAAGGGTCGAGGTGGGCGCCGGGCGTCTGCCGGCGCTGAACGATATATCGTTACCCCCTCCCCTACCTTTAACCGGCCGGAGCGCCGAAGGCGGCACGCTTCAACAGCGGAACGCCCCCCCTGCCGAAGCAGAGGGGGCGTCGCCGGGGCCCGATACCGCCCCCACTCAGCGCGGCACTCCGGATCCTGGACGGATCCACCGCGCGGGGCCGGTCACGAAGGGGCCTAGAAGATCGAGAGGATCGACTGCGGCGCGGCGTTCGACTGCGCGAAGGTCGACATGCCGGTCTGCTGGAGGATCTGGAGCTTGACGATCTCCATCTGCTCCTTGGCGAAGTCGGCGTCCTCGATGCGGCTGCGCGCGGCCTCCGTGTTCGTCATCGACGACTCCAGGTTGTCGTGCTTGAACGAGAGGCGGTTCTGCGCGTCGCCCAGCTTCGAGAGCTCCTCGGCGACCAGGTCGATGCCGTTGTCGATGTTGCCGATGACGGCGGCCGCATCGTCGGCGTCGTTGAGCTGCCCGACGTAGGTGTCGGTGCCGGCCGCGATGGCGGCCGTGACGTCGAGCTTGAAGCCCTCGCCGTCGCCCAGGTCGGCCAGCGCGTCGTCGAACTCGAAGTCGATGCCGTCGAAGGTCAGCGTGCTGCCGGCGGTGTAGCCGGTGAGGTCCACGACGTCGCCGTTGGTGACGGCGTCGCTGAAGCCCTGCGCGGTGTTCTCCTCCGAGACGATGAGGCGGCTGTTGGCGTCGTCGAACTTGAAGTAGAGGCTTCCGGTCTGGCTGCCGGTGTAGCCGTTGTCCGTGACGGTGATGCCGCCGTTGACGCCCGTCCAGTCAGAATACTGGCCTTCGCCGGCCGTGATCGGGGTCGATACGGAGGCGGCGCGGCCATCCGAGGAGACGCCGGCGATGACGTCGTCCTTGCCCAGGCTCGCCATCTGGACGGAGAAGCTGTCGCCCTGGGCAGCGCCCACCTGGAACTGGAGCGTGTCGCCGTCGAAGAGCGCCTTGCCGTTGAACTCGGAGTCCGCGAGGACGTCGCCGATCTCGTTGTAGAGGGCGTCGAGTTCGGTCTCGATCGCCTCACGCTCCTCGTCGCCGAGCGTATCGTTGGCGGCCTGCACGGCCTTCTCCTTCATGGTCTGCATGATGTCCATGACGGAGTTGAGGCTGCCCTCGGCCACGGTCAGCATGCTCTTGGCGTCGCCGATGTTGGCGAGGGCCTGGGCCTGGCCGCGCACCTTGGACTCGAGCTTCTTCGCGATGGTGTAGCTGGCCGAGTCGTCCTCGGCGCGGTTGAGGCGGCTGCCGGTGGACAGGCGCATCTGGTGCATGCCCAGCTTCTGGTTGGTGCTCTGCATGTTGCCGAGAGCCTGCATCGATTGGATGTTGCTGAACACCCGGGTAACGTCTCCGAACGCCATGGTTTCCTCCCTATGCGTTTGGTGGTAAGAGCCGATGCGGTCGCTCGAGGCGCCGCCTTCTTTTTGCTCGTGATGTGCGCCCTGTTGAGCGCGGTCTGCGGCTTATACCGTTACTCCCTCCCGGCACCTTAAATCGCCGCCGCCTCCCGTCGCTCTATTCTCACCGCAACTAACTATCAATAAATAACTTATGCGCTCTTACTCTTCCCTCCCTACCCGTCAACCGGCCGCCATTCTTCCCGGGTGCGATTTGCTTCGGCGCGTCAAAGTCAGTATGTATAGGATGTGCTAACCCGACCCGTACCATCATCCGTCACGCAGTATGGCAGCCCCTGACCTCGCGCAAGAGCTTCAACGCCTTAGCCGCCTCATCCACAAAGGCCGCGAGCGCGGCCGCATCAAGATCTGCACGACCAACGACCGCGTCATCTGGGCGCGGGACATCACGCTGGCGCAGAAAGCGCCCGGTGGGCAGTACTTCCGCTATGCGCCCAACGGCTGGTCCTCCTGGAAGTCGCTCTGGCTCAAGGAGGTGAGCCACGTGGAGTACCTGGAAGTGAACGACGCCGCCGAGCCGCGCTGACGGCCCGCCCCGTACCGCCCCACGAAGCCCCCCTGCGACCCCGGCGGGGGGGCTTCGGCGTTGTACCCGCTCCGCGCAGCGGCCTCACCGCCTGGCCCGCACTCCCAGCGACGGGCTGAGATAGACCTGCCCGCCGAGCACC
>JAWWAN010000170.1:0-7407 GCA_033721675.1 Rhodothermales bacterium
CGCCGAGGAGCCTGCCGCCGAAGCCGCCGCCGAGGCTGCTACGGAGCCGGAAGCTGCCGAAGCCGAAGAGCCTGCCGCCGAGGAGCCGGCCGCCGAAGCCGCTGCGGAGCCGGAAGCCGCGGCCGAGACCGAAGCCGCTGCCGAAGAGCCTGAAGCCGAGACCGAAGCCGCTGCCGAAGAGCCCGCTGCGGAGGCCGAAGCCGCCGAGGCTGAGGTGGAGGAGGCCCCGGCCGAGGAGCCTGCCGCCGAAGAGCCTGCCGCCGAGGAGCCGGCCGCCGAAGCCGAACCAGCCGCCGAGGCCGAGGAGGCCGAGGAAGCCGAAGGCGACGACGACAAGAAGGACGAGGCGTAACCGCTTCGCCCCGGTTGCCGGTTGCGCGATTCGGAGAAACAGACGATGTCCATCCGCGATCCCCAATCTGCAACCCCGGACCCCGGCGCGCTCCTGCTCGTCGGGCGGGCCGGCAAGCCGCACGGCGTTCGGGGCGAAGTCAAGGTGATCCCCGAGACCGACGACCCCGCGCGCTTCGACGCGCTGGAGACCGTCTACCTGGGCGCCACGCCCGAAGGCGCAGTGCCCTACGCCGTAGAGTCCGTGCGGACGCAGCACACCAAGCGGGGCCTCACCGTCCTGCTCAAGCTCGCCGGCCTGGCCGGCAAAGACGACGCGGCCGCCCTGCGCGGCCTCGCCGTCTACGCCCACGAGGCCGACCTGCCGCCGCTCGGCGACGACGAGTTCTTCCTGCACGACCTCGTCGGCCTCGCCGTCTTCACCGACGACGACGCGGCGGTCGGCACCGTGCGGGACGTGATGGAGCTGCCGTCGCACGCCGTCCTCGTCGTCGCGCGGGAGGGGAAGGCGGACGCCCTCGTCCCCGCCGTCCCCGCGTTCATCGACGACATCGACTTCGACGCGGGCCGCCTCGTCGTGAACGCCATCGAAGGACTTTTTGAGTGACCGGGTGCCGGGGGTGCGGGACCGGGCTGCCGATCCACGGATCGACTGCCGGAACGCTCACTCCACCCGCCAGCCATCATGCGCATTGACATCGTGACGGCGTTGCCGGAGATCGTGCGCGGGCCGCTGGAGCAGAGCATCCTCCAGCGGGCCACCCGCAAAGGGCTCGTGGACCTCCGCGTCCACGACCTGCGGGCGTTCACGACCGACCGGCACCGGCAGATCGACGACTACCCGTACGGGGGCGGGGCCGGCATGGTCCTCAAGCCCGAGCCGATCTTCGCCTGCATCGAGGCCCTCCAGCAGGAGGCCGAGGCCGCAGGCACGGCGATCGACGAGGTGATCTTTCTCACCCCGGACGGGCAGGTCTTCGACCAGCCGCTCGCCAACGCGCTTTCGCTGCGGCGGTGGATCGTGCTGCTGGCCGGGCACTACAAGGGCGTCGATCAGCGCGTGCGGGATCACCTCGTCACGCGCGAAGTATCGATTGGCGACTATGTGCTCAGCGGTGGCGAGCTGCCGGCGCTCGTGCTCACCGACGCGCTCGTCCGGCTCGTGCCGGGCGTCCTCGGGGACGCCGCCTCGGCGCTGAACGACTCGTTCCAGGACGAGCTGCTCGACGCGCCGGCCTACACGCGGCCCGCCGAGTTCCGGGGGGCGCGCGTGCCCGAGGTGCTGCTCTCCGGGGACCACGCCCGCGTGGCCGCCTGGCGCGAGGCGCAGCGCTTGAAGAAAACACAGGAACGCCGCCCCGACTTGCTCGGGGAGGATGCATAGCAGTACACGCTAGATAGCGGGTACGTCGCACCGCACCGACGGCCGCGACCGCTGCCCTTCACGCACACAGACTGTAAGGAGGTACGCCATGGCTACCGATCTGATGAAGCTGGTCGAGGCGACCCAGTACCGCGAAGAAGAATTGCCGGCCTTCGAGCCGGGCGACACCGTCGCCGTCCACGTCCGCGTGATCGAGGGCCAGAAGGAGCGCATCCAGGTGTTCCAGGGCGTCGTGATCGCCATCAAGGGCGGCGGCTCGACGAAGACGTTCATCGTCCGCAAGATCTCGAACGGGGTGGGCGTCGAGCGCGTCTTCCCGTACCACTCGCCCAAGCTGGCGAAGGTCGAGGTGCTGCGCCGGGGCCGCGTGCGCCGCGCCAAGCTCTACTACCTGCGCCAGCTCCGTGGCAAGGCCGCCCGCATCAAGGAGAAGATGCGCGAGACCACCTGAGGCGCCCCGCCTCGATGGTATGCGCGCACCCCGGCGGCCCGGCCCCGGCGGTGCGCCTCCGCGTGAAACCGCCGGCGCCTCCGTGTCTCCGGCGGTTTCGCGTTTGTGCGGCCGGAGCCGATGCCCGACGACGGACTCACGAGCAGGATGATGCGGATCGCCCTCTGGAATACGCTGCCGGCCGAGTTCTTCGCGGCCGGGCTGCGCCACGCCCCGGCGGGCCGCTGGACGGTCCGGCAGGAGACGCCGGAGGCGTGCGTCGGGCGGCTGCTCGACGGCGACGCGGACGTGGCCCTCGTGCCGTCGCTCGTGGTCTTCAGCCACCCGGCGGTCTTCGACGTGCTGCCCGTGGCGGCGTTCTCGTCGTGGAAATACCCGTTCGCGCGGATCGTGCTGCGGAAGGGGCTCGGGGAGGTGGCGTCGGTGGCCGTCGGCGGGGGCGACCCGCAGGCGGCGCTCCTCGCGCGGATCGTGCTCAAGGAGCACTACGGCCTCGACCCCGCCTTCGCCCCGCACGACGGCGCCACGCCGGACGCCCTCCTGGCCGGCGGGCACGACGCCGCCCTCGTCACCGGGCCGGCCGTACCTACGCTCACCACGCCCCACGCCACGCTCGACCTCGGGCAGGAGTGGTTCGAGCTGGTCAACTACCCGATGGTGTGGGGCCTCTTCTGCGCCCGCCGCGACGAGGCCCAGCCCTCGATGGTGGACGGCCTGCGTGAGGCGGTGAAGGCCATCGAGGCCCGCCGCGATGTCTTCATGCAGGCCCGCGAGATGCCGCCCGCCCTCCACGCCTTCTTCGCCGACGACCTGCGCGTCCGCTTCGACGACCTCGCCACGGCCAGCCTCACCGAGTTCCGCCAGTTTCTGTACTATTACCACGTCACCGACGAAATCCCCGAGCTGCCCCTCTTCGCCGAACCGGAGGATTTTTCCGACGACGACGACGACGCCCCACTGCTCTGAGTTTAGGGATTAGGGACTGGCCACTGGCCGCTGGGGGGATACCTCCGCTCGCTACGAAGTCCCCAGCCCCCATTCCCACATTCCCCAGTCCCCATGCCCGACGCCATCAAGCTCGTCACGTCCAACCGCAAGGCGCGGCACGACTTCCACATCGACGACACGCTGGAGGCCGGTCTGGTCTTGCAGGGCACCGAGGTGAAGGCGCTGCGCGAGGGGCGGGCCAACCTGCAGGACGCCTACTGCAAGGTGGAGCGCGGCGAGATGTACCTCGTCGGCGCCCACATCTCGCCCTACAGCCACGGCAACATCCAGAACCACGAGCCGACGCGCGCCCGCAAGCTGCTACTGCACCGCCGCGAGCTGCGCAAGTGGGACAAGGCGGCTGCGCAGCAGGGTTACACCATCGTCCCGCTCAAGCTCTACTTCCGCAACGGGCTGGCGAAGATCGAGATCGGGCTGGCGCGCGGCAAGAAGCTCTACGACAAGCGCGCCGACATCGCCGAGCGCGAGACGAAGCGCCGCCTAGACCGGACGATGAAGCAGTACTGACGGCAGGGGAGAGGGAAGAGGGTGGATCATGAGAGCAACAACCAGAGACAACGAGATGGCGACGTTCCCACCGATTGACGAACAGCTCGCGCAGATCCGGCGTGGGGTCGAGGAGATCCTGCCCGAGGAGGAGCTGGCTGGAAAGCTGAAGAAGGCCGCGAAGACCGGTACGCCGCTCGTGGTCAAGCTCGGCTGCGACCCGAGCCGGCCGGACCTCCACCTGGGCCACGCCGTGGTGCTGCGCAAGCTGCGCCAGTTCCAGGATCTGGGCCACCAGATCGTCCTCATCGTGGGCGACTTCACCGGCATGATCGGCGACCCCAGCGGCAAGTCCAAGACCCGCCCGCCGCTGACGCTGGAGGCGACCCGCGCGAACGGCCGCAGCTACTTCGAGCAGGCGTCGAAGATCCTCGACCCCCACCGCACGCGCATCGTCTACAACTCCGAGTGGCTGGACCGGATGACGTTCTCCGAGGTGATCCAGCTCGCCGGCCAGTACACCGTCGCCCGGATGCTGGAGCGCGACGACTTCGAGCAGCGCTACCGCGCCGGCGAGCCCATCGGCATCCACGAGTTCCTCTACCCGCTGGCGCAGGCGCAGGACTCTGTGGCGATCGCGGCGGACGTCGAGCTCGGCGGCACGGACCAGCGGTTCAACCTGCTCGTGGGGCGTAGCATCCAGCAGGCCGCCGGCATGGAGCCGCAGGTGTGCGTGCTGCTGCCCATCCTCGAAGGCACCGACGGCGTCGAGAAGATGTCCAAGTCGCTCGACAACTACATCGGCATCGCCGAGCCGCCCCAGGAGATGTACGGCAAGGTGCTCTCGATCCCGGACCGCCTCATCTACCGCTACTTCGAGCTGGCGACGGACGTGCCCACCGAGGACCTGCCGCGCCTGAAGGCGTTCGCCGCCGAGAACCCGCGCGACGCCAAGCACGAGCTGGCCGCCACGATCGTGCGGATGTACCACGGCGAAGAAGCCGCCCGGGCCGCCCGCGACCACTTCGTGACGACCATCATCAAGGGCGAGGTGCCAGACGACGCGCCGGTCTTCCGCCCCGCGCCCGACGCTGGCGCGCGCATCGGCCTGCTCACGCTCCTCTCGCAGGCCGGCCTGACGCAGTCCAACAGCGAGGCCCGGCGCCTCGTCAAGCAGAACGCCGTCAGCATCGACGGAGAGAAGGTCGCGGATCCGATGCTGGAGATCGACCTGGCCGCCCAGGCGCCCTTCGTGGTCAAGGTCGGCAAGCGCCGGTATGCACGGATCGAGTACGACTGAGCGCGCCCGGAGGCGCAGGGCGGGGCCGCCGCCGGGGCGCATCCCTTCGGAATCGCCTTGCGCCGGCGCGGTGAACCTCGTAGGCTCCTGCGGCGTGAAACACGGCGCCGCTTCAACCCCCTTTTCCTCCGCATGACCACCATGCCGATACCGGCCATGAGACGACTCCTGTTCCTCCTGCTCGCGCTGGGCGTAGCTGCCGCTCCGGCGCTGGCGCAGACGGCCGAGGACCTGCTGGAGCAGGGCCGGCAGGCGTTTCGCGAGGAACGCTTCGAGGACGCCGCCCGCGCCTTCGAGCGCGCCGCCGAGCGCGCGCCGGAGAACGCCGAGGCCCACTACCTCATCGCCCGCGTCTACTTCGAGACCCCCCTCCGCGACGACCGCAAGGCGCGCCGCGCGCTGGAGCGCGCTACCGACCTGGAGCCGGACAACGTGCGCTACCTCGTGGCGCGCCTCCAGCAGCTCCGCACCGAGGCGTGGAACTTCTTCGCCGAGCGGATCCGCGAGGCGCGGCGCCTGGAGCTGGCGCGCAAGATCCTCACGCTCGATCCCGAGAACGCCTACGCCCACGAGGAGCTGGGCACCGCCTACATCCGCGACTTCTGGCGCTACCGGAACGCCATCATGCTGCCCACGCTGCGCTACGGCAACATGGGCTACCAGCGCGATGCCTCCAGCACCCGCACCCTCCCCGTGCAGGATACCGACGAAGGCTTCGGCGGCGACGTCGACCCCGGCACCGGCTTCCTCAGCCCCGAGGGCCTCGACGACTTCAACGAGTTCGCCGCCGCCCCGGACCCCGATCAGGTCTTCCTCGCCGACCAGTTCGACGTCGAGGCGCTGCGGGAGCAGGGGGTGCCCGTCGTGAGCTACGCCGGCCGGGCGCAGCACGCCTACGACAAAGCCGTCGAGCACCTCCAGAAGTCCATCGAGGTGGACCCGCGCCGGCGGTCCGTTTACGACGAGCTGATGCAGATCTACGCGCTCAAGGGCGAGTACGCGGACGCCCTCGCGATGCTCGACGAGATGTACAAGTTCTTCCCCGAGGACGACGCGTTCTGGCGCTACCTCGGGCTCGCCCACTACCGCTCCGGCAACATGGAGGCCGCCGACCGCAGCTTCGAGACGGCCCTCCGCTTCATGACGCCCGAGGCGCGGCAGGCCTACGAAGACCTGTCCTTCCTCCTGCCCCGGGAAGACCGCGACCTCTACGAGCGCGATCCGGTGGCCTTCGCGGCGCAGTACTGGACGAGCAAGGACCCGCGCTACCTCACCACCTACAACGAGCGCAAGCTCGAACACTACTTCCGCCTCACCTACGCCGACCTCCTCTACGGCGCGCCGGACGTAGACCTACGCGGATGGGAGACCGAGCGCGGCCAGATCCTCGTCCGCTACGGCCCGCCCCGCAGCGACGTCGTGCTGGTGCCCCGCACGGACGGCCTCTTCGAGGCGCGCAACGCGCTCGCCGGCGCCGTGGTCAGCACCGCCTACAACACGGACGCGAGCACCGGCGACCCCGAGGCCGAGATTCGCATCCAGAACACGCAGTCCTTCGACGCCGTCTTCTCCACCGCCGCGCAGGCCTTCGAGGAGCTCAACGCCTACAACATCTGGGAGTACGGCCCCTTCCGGTTCGTCTTCGAGGATCCGTTCCGCAACGGCGAGTACCGCCTCTACAGCCCCTCCGCCGCAGATGCCGCCACGAGCCTCCTCACCTGGCAGAACGACTACGTCATCAAGACGAAGGAGACGCTCAACCGCTACCCCGAGCGCTACGAGTACGAGGCGCCGGGCCGCCGGATCGAACTGCCCTATCTGGTCTCCACGTTCAAGGGCGAGGACGGGCAGACCGACCTCTACGTCCACTACGGCGTGCCCGTGGCGGACGTCCCGGAGGACCAGGATATGATCGAGGTGACGGCCCGCGTCGGCACGTTCCTCGTCGGCGAAAACCGGGACCTGCTCGTCGAGCGGCGGCGGACGATCTACGGGCTGCCGACCGCGCAGATCCTCTCGTTCGAGCAGCAGCACCTGTGGGTAGACACCCAGGCGATGACCGCGCCGCCCGGCACGCACGACCTCTCGGTGGAGTTCGAGACGGCCAGCGGGCAGACCGTGGCCGTGCAGCGCCGGGCCGTGGACGTGCCCGCCTACGACCGCGACGCCCTCGCCGTGAGCGACCTGCTGCTGGCCTACGCCGTCGAGGACGCCCCGGACGGCCAGCCCCTCGGCGCCAACGAGATCGTCCGCGACGGCCTCTCGATCCTGCCCGCCCCGTGGAGCGTCTTCAACCGCAACCAGCCGCTCTACATCTACTTCGAGACGTACAACCTGGAGCGCGGCCCGGACGGGCAGACGGACTACGAGGTCGAGATCAGCCTGGTGCCGAAGGAGCAGGCGAAGGGCGTCCGTAAGCTCGTCAAG
>JAWWAN010000171.1:0-7402 GCA_033721675.1 Rhodothermales bacterium
CCACCTGCGCCGCGAACGGCGTGGACTTGCGCGAGCCCTTGAAGCCGGCGTTGCCCGAGGTCGCCCAGGCAAGCGCGTTGCCCTGGCGGTCGGTGATGGTGACGATGGTGTTGTTGAACGAGGCGTGGATGTGCGCGATGCCCTCGGCGACGTTCTTCTTCGCCTTCTTGCGCGCGCGCGCCGACGCGGTCTGCTGCAGCTGCTGCTGGCTGGGGGTACTGCGGCTCGCCATGGTCGTGGTCCCCGCTTAAGCGGCCTTGCCGGCCGGCACGTTGAGCTTGATCGCCGCCTTGCGCGGCCCCTTGCGCGTGCGCGCGTTGGTGCGCGTGCGCTGGCCGCGCACGGGCAGCCCGCGGCGGTGGCGCAGACCCCGGTAGCAGCCGATGTCCATCAGACGCTTGATGTTCATCTGGACCTCGGTGCGCAGCTGGCCTTCCACCTGGTACTCGTCCTCGATGAGGCGGCGCACCTGGCGGGTCTGGGCCTCGCTCCACTCCTCCGGCTTCGCCATCGGGTCGAGCCCCACGCGGTCGAGGATCTCCTCGGCGCGGGCCGTGCCGATGCCGTAGATGGCCGTCAGCGCGTACTTGCCGCGCTCCGTGTTCGAGACGTCAACTCCTGCGATTCGTGGCATGGTTCGATGCTGGATTGTCGATGTCGGATCGTCCGGGAGGGCCGGGACGCGCGATCCCAGCTCCCCGGCGATCCACTACCCCTGGCGCTGCTTGTGCTTGGGGTTCTTCTTGTTGATGATGTAGATGCGGCCCTTGCGCCGGACGATCTTGTCGTCGGCGCTCCGCTTCTTGACGCTGGCGCGAACTTTCATCGGAATCTCCGTTGTCAGACTGCTCGTTCTGCGAGGCGCCTTCATGGCGCGCTCCACCGCGTTCGGGTAGAGCCGATGTATAACGGGTGAGGCCGCGCAATGTTCACGGCCCCGGGGGTCAGCCGCCGGCGAGGGCGGGATTCGTGTAGGGCGCGTCGATCACGTCCTCGATGTAGTCGAACGTCGAGAGCACCTCGGGCTCGCCCCGCCGCACCACCACCATGTGCTCGTAGTGGGCCGAGGGCGCACCGTCGGCCGTGCGGATCGTCCATCCGTCGGGTTCGGTCTCGACCTCGTGCGTGCCGACGTTGATCATCGGCTCGATGCAGAACGTCATGCCCTCCTTGAGCTTCTTGCCCCGGCCGCGCTGCCCGTAGTTGGGCACCTGCGGATCCTCGTGGAGCTTCCGCCCGATGCCGTGCCCGACGAGGTCGCGCACGACGCCGTAGCCCCGCCGCTCGCAGTAGTCCTGCACGGCGTGCGAGACGTCCCCCACGCGGCGGCCGTGGACGGCCTGCCCGATGCCGGCCCAGAGCGCCTCGTAGGTCACGCGGCAGAGCGCCGCCTTCTCCTCCGAGATCGCCCCGACGGCGAAGGTGTAGGCGTAGTCGCCGTAGTACCCGTCGAGCCGCGCGCCGCAGTCCACCGAGATCAGATCACCCTCCTGGAGGATCATCTCGTCGGACGGGATGCCGTGCACGACGACGTCGTTGAGCGAGACGCAGAGCGTGGCCGGGAAGACGTTGCGGCCCACCCGGTAGCCCTTGAACGCCGGCTCGGCGCCGTGCTTCAGGATGTAGGCCTCCGCCACCCGGTCCAGCTCGGCCGTCGAGACGCCCGGCGCGATGCGCTTCGCCACCTCGGCCAGCGTGCGGCCGACCAGCTCGGCGCTGGCCTTCATCAGGTCGATCTCGCGCTGACTCTTGAGGTGGATCATCGGAGTGCGGGTTGGAACAGGCTAGACGCGGCGGCCCCGGACGCGGCCGCTCTTCATGAAGCCGTCGTAGTGGCGCATCAGCAGGTGGCTCTCGATCTGCTGGAGCGTGTCGAGCGTGACGCCGACCATGATCAGCAGGCTCGTCCCCCCGAAGAAGCTGGCGAAGCTGTACGTGGAGGTGATGCCGAGCTGGAACGCAAACGTCGGCATGATGGCCACGAAGCCGAGGAAGATGGCGCCCGGCAGCGTGATCCGCGTCAGGATGTTGTCGATGAACTCGCTCGTCTGGCGGCCCGGCCGGATGCCCGGGATGAAGCCGCCCTGGCGCTTCATCGTGTCCGCCATCTCCTTCGGGTTCACGGCGATGGCCGTGTAGAAGTAGGTGAAGAAGACGCAGACGAAAAAGAAGACGAAGGCGTAGCCCCAGCTCGTGAAGTCCACGAAGACCTGCCCGAAGCCCTGCATGAAGGCGCTCTCCGGAAAGAACTGGGCGACCGTGCCGGGCACGAACATGATGGACTGCGCGAAGATGATGGGCATCACGCCCGCCGCGTTCACGCGGAGGGGCAGGTACTGGGTCGTCCCGCCGTAGACCTTCCGCCCGACGACGCGCTTGGCGTACTGCACCGGGATCCGGCGCATGCCCTGCGTGACGAGCACGATGAAGGCCGTCACGATGGCCAGCACGCCGATCTCGCCGAGGAACAGGAACAGGTTGGGCGAGAGGTCGAACTCGTTGATGACGGCCTGCGGCAGGAAGGCGATGATGCCGATCGTGATGATCAGCGAGATGCCGTTGCCGATGCCGTTCTCGGTGATCCGCTCGCCGAGCCACATCACGAACATCGTCCCGGCCGTCAGCACGATCATGGTCGTGATGGTAAAGAACGTGGGGTCGATGATGATGGCCGGGCGCGTCGGCCCGCCCAGCAGATAGATCGAGTACGCGAGGGACTGCACGAAGGTGATGCCGGCCGTGCCGTACCGGGTGAGCTGCGTGATCTTGCGGCGCCCCTCCTCCCCTTCGCGCTGGAGCTTCTGGAAGTAGGGCACCACCGCCCCGAGCAGCTGGATGATGATCGAGGCCGTGATGTAGGGCATGATGCCCAGCGCGAAGACGCCCGCCTGCAAGAAGGCCCCGCCGACGAACAGGTTGAAGAACCCGAAGATGTTGTTCGGGTCGTTCTGCGACGTGATGTCGGAGAGGACGGCGGCGTCCACGCCGGGGAGCGTCACGTAGGCCCCGATCCGGTAGATCACGAGGATCCCCAGCGTATAGAGGATCCGCTTACGCAGCTCCTCGATCTTCCAGATGTTGCGAAGGCTCTCGGCCAATCCAGCCATGATTCCATCTTGGATTGTGGAGTTCGGAGCCGGGCGCTTCGCCGCCCTCGACAGGCCGGGGCGGCCGCCGGCGTCCGAAATCCAACATCGACATTTAGAGGACGGTGGCGGTGCCGCCGGCCTTCTCGATCTTCTCGCGGGCGCTCTTGCTGAAGGCGTGCGCGGTGACGGTCAGCGCCGTCTCCAGCTCGCCGCCGCCCAGGATCTTGATGCGATCCTGCTTGCCGGCCACGCCGGCCTGCACCAGCGCCTCCGGCGTGATCGCATCGGCGTCCAGCGTGCCGGCCTCGACGAGCGCGGCCAGGCGGTCCACGTTGAGCACGTGGTTCTCGACCCGGTTCGGGTTGGTGAAGCCGAACTTGGGGATCCGCCGCTGCAGCGGCATCTGGCCGCCCTCGAACCAGGCCGGGATCGACGCCCCGGACCGCGAGCGCTGGCCCTTGTTGCCCCGCGTGGAGCTGTGGCCGCCGTAGCCGCTGCCGACGCCGCGGCCCAGGCGCTTCTTCTTCTTGGTCGAGCCCTTGGCGGGCTTCAGGTTGCTCAGGTCCATGTCTCTACTCGGGCTAAAACGCCGGCCGCCAGAGGGCCGCCGACTCGCGTGGATGGGATCTCTTCTACGGCGCTCCGGGGGGCCGGTGTTCTCGTCCGGCGGTCCCGGCCGGAACCCGGACGCACCGGCACCGCTCAGGCGCTCTCTTCGACGGAGACCAGGTGGCGCACCACGTCCACCATCCCACGGATCGCGGGGGTGTCTTCGTGCGTCACGGTCTGGTGCATCCGGCGGAGGCCCAGCGCCTTCATCGTGCGCTGCTGCGCTCCGCTCTTCTTGATGATGCTGCGCGTCTGCGTAATCTTCAGCTTGGCCATGGGTTCGTCCGTTTCGTCCGCCGGGCGGGTGAGCGCCGCCGGCTATCCTTCGAAAACTTTCTGCAGCGGGATGCCGCGGCGCTTGGCGACCTCCATCGGGTCCTCCAGGTTCTCGAGCGCGTCGATCGTGGCCGCCACCTGGTTGTGGGGGTTGCTGGACCCGAGCGACTTCGAGAGGATGTTGCTGATGCCGGCGCATTCGAGCACGGCGCGCACGCCGCCGCCGGCGATGACGCCGGTACCCGGCGCGGCCGGCTTGAGCAGCACCCGCCCGGCGTCCTGCTTGCCGATGACCTCGTGCGGGATCGTCCCCCGCCGGATCGGCACGCGCACCAGGTTCTTCTTGGCGTCCTCGGTGCCCTTCGAGATGGCGTCCGCCACCTCGTTGGCCTTGCCGAGGCCGGCCCCGACGAGCCCGTTGCCGTCCCCGACGACCACGACGGCGTTGAACGAGAAGCGACGGCCGCCCTTGACGACCTTCGCCACCCGGTTGACCGTCACCAGCCGCTCGATCCACTCTTTCTGATCGCCGCTGTCCCGCCCGCGTCGATTTCGTTTTCCTCGTGCCATGATAGCTCTGTTTGCAATGTGAGGAATGGCTGGGCGCCATTCGCTACCCTAGAACGTCAGCCCGCCTTCGCGGGCGCCTTCGGCCACGGCGCGGACGCGGCCGTGGTAGCGGTACCCGTTGCGGTCGAACACGACGTGCTCGATGCCCGCCTCCTTGGCCCGCGCGGCGAGCTGCTTGCCGACGGCCTGGGCCTGCTCCGTGGGCGTGCCCTCGACGCCGTCCTCCAGGCTGGAGGCCGCCGCCAGCGTGTGGCCCGCGAGGTCGTCGATGAGCTGGGCGTAGATGTTGCTGTTCGAGCGGAATACGGACAGGCGCGGGCGCTCCTGCGTGCCCTGCACCTTCGCACGGACGCCGCGCTTGACGCGCATCCGCCGGGCGACCTTCTTGTTCTTCGTCTTGCGCTGTGCCATCGTCTTGATTCGCTGCGCTGAAAGATTGCCGACCCTTCAGCCTGTTCAGTAGTGTTAGCGCGCGGCGGTCTTGCCGGCCTTGCGGCGGACGTACTCGTCCACATAGCGGACGCCCTTGCCCTTGTAGGGCTCCGGCGGCCGGAGGGCGCGGATCTTGGCCGCCACCTGCCCGACGAGCTGCTTGTCGATGCCGGCGATCGTGATGATCGGGTTCTTGCCACGGCCGCCGCCGTCTACGGTGATCTCGATGCCCTCCGGAGGAAGGAAGAAGATCGGGTGGGAGAAGCCGAGGGCCAGCTCCAGCAGGCCGTTGGTGACCTCGGCCCGGTACCCGACGCCGATCACTTCGAGCTGCTTCGAGTACCCCTTCGAGACGCCCGTGACCATGTTGTCGATCAGCGAGCGGTAGAGGCCGTGCATCGCGCGGTGGCGCTTCTGGTCCGTGGGGCGCGTGACGACGATCTCGCCGTCGCCCACCTCGACCTGGATGTCGGGGTCGACCTGGAGCGAGAGTTCACCCTTGGGGCCCTGGACCGTCACCAGGTTGTTGGAGGCGACGTCCACCGAGATGCCGTCGCTGAGTTCAATGGGCAGCTTGCCAATTCGGGACATGGTACCCTGCTAGCTTACTCGTGAATAGATGTGCCGGAGCGGCGGCCTAGTAGACGTAGGCCAGCACCTCGCCCCCGACGTTGATCCGGCGCGCTTCTTTATCGGTCATCACGCCGTGGGAGGTCGAGACGATGGCCACGCCCAGCCCGTTGCGGACGCGGGGCAGCGCATCCGCCTTGACGTACCGCCGGAGGCCCGGCTTGGAGACGCGCTTGAGGTCCTGGATGACCGGGGCGCCGTCGGCGTCGTACTTCAGATAGATACGGATCAGGCCCTGCTTGCCGTCGTCGATGTTGAGATAGTTGCGGACGTATCCTTTCTCGACGAGGATCTGCGTCATCGCGCGCTTGAGCTTCGAGGCCGGGACGTCGGTGAAGCGGTGCCGCGCCATCTGCGCGTTGCGGATGCGGGCGAGGTAATCCGAAACCGGATCGGTGATGCCACTCATGGTCGTATGCGGTCTTCGGCCAGTTCGCCGGGGGCGGCGCTTAGCCAAATTGAGAAAACGTGCGCGGCGGGCGGCCCGCAGGCAGCCCCCAGGCGGCCGGTTACCAGCTCGCCTTGCGGATGCCCGGGATCTTGCCCTCGCGGGCCATCTCCCGGAACACGATGCGCGAGATGCCAAACTTGCGGATGAAGCCGCGCGGCCGGCCCGTGAGGGGGCACCGGTTGCGGAGGCGGACCGGGCTGGCGTTGCGGGGCAGCTTCTGGAGCGCCTCGTAGTTGCCCTCCGCCTTGAGCCGCTGCCGCTTGGCCGCGTACTTGGCCACCATGCGCCGGCGCTTCTTCTCGCGCGCCATCAAGCTTTTGCGTGCCATGCTGTCTCCGTGCTATCGTTGAACGCGGGTGCGTAATTCAGGCCGCCTGCCGCTCTTCGCGGCGGACGAACGGCATCCCGAGGGCCTTCAGCAGCGCGTGCGCCTCCTCGTCGGTCGGCGCCGTCGTGACGAACGTCACGTCGAGCCCGCTGATGCGGTCGATCTGGTCGACGTCGATCTCGGGAAAGATGATCTGCTCCTTGATGCCGAGCGTGTAGTTGCCCCGGCCGTCGAAGCTCTTGTCCGGAATGCCGCGGAAGTCGCGGACGCGGGGCAGGGCCAGCGTGATGAGCCGGTCCATGAACTCCCACATGCGGTCCCCGCGCAGCGTCACCGAGGCGCCGATGGGCATGCCCTGGCGCAGCTTGAAGTTCGAGACACTCTTGCGGGCCTTCCGCACGACGGGCTGCTGCCCGGTGATGCGGCGCAGCTCCTCGACGGCGTCGTCGACGAGCTTGGCGTTCTGCGTGGCCTCGCCGACGCCCTTGTTGACCGCGATCTTGACCAGGCGCGGGACCTCCATGATGTTGTCGTAGCCGAACTGCTTGCGCAGCTCCGGCACGACCTCGTCGAGGTACCGCTGTTTCAGGCGCGGGACGTAACGTTCCATGATTCTGCTCGTGGGTTCTCTGTCGCGGCAGGGCAGACGGGTAGAATGGCCCGCCCCGGGCCCGGTTCCGCCTGCATCAACGCTTCATTCTGTAGGGAAAGCCGGGCCTCGGGGGCAGCGCCCCCGGCCGGGTGCTTACGAGTCGAGCTCTTCGCCCGTCGTCTTGGCGTAGCGGATCCAGCGCCCGCGCCCGGTCTCCGGGTCTTCGATGCGCTTGCGCCCGACGCGTGTCGGGTTGCCGTCGGTGTCGAGCGGCATCACGTTCGAGACGTGGATCGGCATCTCGCGCTCGATGCGCCCGCCGTTGGGGTACATCTGGTTCGGGCGGGTGTGCCGCACGCGGATGTTCACCCCTTCGACGATGACGCGTTCGGTTTTGGGGAAGACGCGCAGCACGCGGCCCTCGG
>JAWWAN010000172.1:0-7384 GCA_033721675.1 Rhodothermales bacterium
AGCGGCACGTTCAACATCTCGACGGCCGCCGCCTTCGTGTGCGCCGGGGCCGGCGTGACCGTGGCGAAGCACGGCAACCGCTCGGTCTCGTCCCGGTGCGGGAGTGCGGATGTGCTGGAGGCCCTCGGCGTCCACATCGAGCTGCGCGCGCCGGGGGTAGAGGCGTGCCTGCGCGAGGCCGGCATCGCGTTCCTCTTCGCGCCGTTTTTCCACCCGGCGATGCGCTTCGTGATGCCCGTCCGCCGCAGCCTGGGCGTCCGCACCTTCTTCAACATCCTCGGGCCGCTGTGCAACCCGGCGGGCGTGCGGCGGCAGCTCGTGGGCGCCTTCAGCGTGGACGTCGCCCAGCGCATGGCCGCCATCCTCGCCCGCCTCGACGCCGAGGCCGTCATCGCACTCCACGCCGAGGACGGCCTCGACGAGGTGTCGCTCTCGGCCGAGACCGCTGCCTTCCTCTACGACGCCGGCCGCCCCGACCGCGCCGAAGGCCCCCTCGGCTTTCGGATTCGCCCCGAGGACCACGGCATCGGCCGCGCCCCCCTCGCGGCCCTCCAGGGAGGCTCCGCAGAAGACAACGCCGCCATCCTGCACGCCATCTTCTCCGGCGAGCGCGGCCCGCGGCGGGACGTCACCGTGCTCAACGCCGCGTACGCCCTCCGCACGAGCGGCCGCTTCGGCGACGACCCCGCCGCGTGCTTCGAGGCCGCCGAGGCCAGCATCGACAGCGGCGCCGCGCGCGACCGCCTCCAGCGCCTCGTAGATGTCTCGCAGCGCGTGGCGGAGGAGGCCCCGGCATGACCATCCTCGACCGCATCGTGGCGGACGTGCGCGCCCGGCTCGACGTCCGCAAACGAACCGTCTCGCGCAGCACGCTCGAAGCCGCGCCCTTCTTTGCTGCGCCCACCCGCTCGCTCGCCGGCGCCCTCCGCGGGGACGCCCTCGCCATCCTGGCCGAGTGCAAGAAAGCCTCGCCCTCCAAAGGCACCATCCGGAACGACTTCGACGTGGCCGACCTCGCGCAGCGGTATGCCCGCGCCGGGGCCGCCGCGATCTCCGTGCTCACCGAGCCCGACCACTTCCAGGGCCACCTCGACTTTCTGGCCGCCGCCCGCCGCGTGGTGGACGTGCCCCTCCTCCGGAAGGACTTCATCGTCGATCCGTACCAGCTCGTCGAGGCGCGGGCCTACGGGGCCGACGCCGTCCTCCTGATCGCTGCCGTGCTGGAGGCCGAGCAGTTGCGCGACCTCCACGCCGCCGCCGACGCGCTCGGCCTCGACTGCCTCGTCGAGGTCTACGACCCGGCCGAGCTGGACCGGATCGACTTCGGGCAGGTCCGCATCCTCGGCGTCAACAACCGGGACCTGCGGACGTTCGAGGTGGACGTGGAGCACTCCCTGCGCGTCTTCGAGCGCGTCCCGGCGCACGTCGTCCGCGTCTCCGAGAGCGGGCTGCGGACGGCCCGCGAGCTGGCCCACCTGCGCCGCCACGGCGTCGATGCCGTCCTCATCGGCGAGACGTTCATGCGGGCCGCCGACCCGGGTGCCGCGCTGGCCCGGCTGGCGGCGGCGGTGGACGACGAACTGCTCTCCCAGCGTGCATCCTGAACCCGCCAGCATGACCCCACGCATCAAGATCTGCGGCATCACCACCCTCGCCGACGCCCGCTACTGCGCCGGCGCCGGGGCGGACTACCTCGGCTTCATCCAGTACCCACCCAGCCCCCGCTACCTCGACCCCGCCGAGGCCCGGGCGATCATCGACTGGCTCTACGGCCCCGAGCCCGTCGGCGTCTTCGTCGACGAGCCGGCCGAGGCCGTGAATGCGGCCGTAGAGACGGCCGGGTTCGCCCTCGCCCAGCTCCACGGGGAGGAATCCCCCGGGATCGTGGCGGACGTCGCCGTGCCCGTCATCAAGGCCATCCGCGTCCGCCCCGGCGATACGGTGGAGCGCCTGCGCGCGCGCATCGCTCCCTACCTCGGGGCCGCCGCCTACATCCTGCTCGACACCGCCAGCGACGCGGCCTGGGGCGGTACGGGAGAGCGGTTCGACTGGGCGCTGGCCGCCGCCCTCGCCCCCGAGGTCCCGCTGTTCCTCGCCGGCGGCGTCAGCGCCGACAACGTCGCCGAGGCCGTGCAGACGGTGCGGCCCTTCGGGCTGGACCTCTCCAGCAGCCTCGAAGTGGCTCCCGGCCACAAGGACTTCGACAAGATCACCGCCTTCTTCGACGCCGTCTCCGCCCTCCAGCCCGACGCATCCTAGTCCGCCTCCCGATGTCTCCCGAACGCACCCGCCCCACGGTCCGGCGGCGTCTGCTCTGGCTCGGCGCCGAGCTGGCGGTCGTCTTCGTGGGGGTCTTCGGCGCCTTCCTCCTCGACGACTACCGGGCCGCCCGCCGGGATGCCGAGCGCGAGCGCCAGGCCCTGGCGGCCCTCCGCCAGCAGTATGGCGTGATCCGAGACGAGTTCAACCGGGAGCGGCCCTTCGTCGTCGCCGCCGTCGATACGTTCGAGGCCCGCTACCGGCGGGGCGAGCGCCCGCGCCCGTTCCCCCTCTCGTTCATCGGGAGCAACAGCACCGGCATGTGGGAAGCCCTCCTCGCCAGCAGCGGCGACGTCCTGGACCCCGACCTGGTGGTGGACGTGGAGGTGTTCAACATCTATGTGCGCTCGACGTGGGACGGCGCCTCGCGCCTGCGTGACCTCTCCGACCGGTACCTGCTGCCCAGGCTCTCGGACGACCTCTCCACCTTCTACCTGCCGGATGGGCGGTTCCGCCCGGAGTACCGATGGTATTTCGACGGCCTGCTCGACCTGCGTACCCGGATGACCAGCCTGAGCGCGCGCCTGGACAGCACCTACCACCGGCTCGACGCCGCCCTGCACCCCACGAATCCCGACTGACCTGCATGCCTGCTCCTGCCTCGCCCCCCCGCACCGCCTACGACGCCCCCGACGCCCGAGGCCACTTCGGCCCGTACGGCGGGACGTTCGTCCCGGAGATCCTCATCCCGGCGCTCGACGAACTCAGGGCCGCCTTCGCAGCCGCCTGGACGGACGACGCCTTCCAGGCCGAGTACCGAAGCCTGCTGCGCGAGTACGTGGGGCGGCCGACGCCGTTGACCTTCGCCGACCGCCTCACCGACGCCCTGGGCGGGCCGAAGATCTACCTCAAGCGCGAGGACCTGTGCCACACGGGCGCGCACAAGATCAACAACACCGTCGGCCAGATCCTGCTGGCCCAGCGCATGGGCAAGCGGCGCATCATCGCCGAGACCGGCGCGGGGCAGCACGGCGTGGCCACGGCGACGGTCTGCGCCAAGTTCGGCGTCGAGTGCGTGGTCTACATGGGCGCCGAAGACATGGACCGGCAGCGGCTCAACGTCGAGCGGATGCGGCTGCTCGGGGCCGAGGTGCGGCCCGCCACGAGTGGCAGCCAGACCCTCAAGGATGCCACGAACGAAGCAATCCGGGACTGGGTGACGAACGTCGGCTCGACGTTCTACATCATCGGCTCGGTCGTCGGGCCGCATCCGTACCCGCAGATGGTACGCGACTTCCACCGGATCATCGGCGAGGAGACGCGGCAGCAGCTCCGCGAGGCGGAGGGGCGCGAGACGCCGGACGCCGTGGTGGCGTGCGTCGGCGGCGGCTCCAACGCCATCGGCATCTTCTACCCGTTCCTCGACGACGCGGACGTGCGGCTCTACGGCGTCGAGGCCGCCGGCGAGGGGCTGGGCGGGCGCCACGCCGCCACGCTCACGCGCGGCGCACCGGGCATCCTGCACGGGACGATGAGCTACCTGCTCCAGGACGATGCCGGCCAGGTACAGCTCGCCCACTCGATCAGCGCCGGGCTCGACTATCCCGGCGTCGGCCCCGAGCACGCCTACCTCAAAGACGCCGGGCGCGTCCGCTACGAGAGCGCCACCGATGCCGAGGCGCTCGACGCCGTCCGCCTCCTCTCCCGGACCGAGGGCATCATCCCCGCCCTCGAAACGGCCCACGCCGTCGCGCTGCTGCCCCGCCTCGCCGAAGAGATGGCCGCGGACGCCGTCGTCGTGGTCAACTGCTCCGGCCGGGGCGACAAAGACATGACCACCATCGCCGAGGCAATGACGGATTGAACGAAGAAGGTCGAATCCAACATATCGCAGGTCGAAGGGACTGTCCTTCGGTAGCGGGCGAGCCAGATCCTTCTTCGTTCGACCTTCGACCTGCGACCTTCTTCATTGGACACTTCTTCATAGACCTTCTCTTCTCGCTGCATGCCCAGCCGTCTTCGTAGCACCCTGGAGGCCCTCCGCGCGCGGGGCGAGACCGCAATGGGGCTGTTCCTCACGAACGGCTTCCCCGCGCCGGCCGACACCCTCCCGATCCTCCGCGCCCTCGACGACGGCGGCGCCGATTTCATCGAGCTGGGCATGCCCTTCAGCGACCCCCTCGCCGAAGGGCTGCCCATCCAGCGATCCAGCGCGCGGGCGCTCGGGCACGGCGTCCGCCTCGACGACGCCTTCCGGACGGCCGAGCAGTTTCGCTCCGCCAGCGAGACGCCCCTCCTGTTGATGGGCTACATCAACCCGGTGTATCGCTACGGCGTGAGCAACTTTTGCCGCGCCGCGCGGTCCTCTGGCGTAGATGGCCTGATCTTGCCGGATCTGCCGCCGGAAGAGAGCGGCCTCGTCGCCGCCGAAGCCGAGGCGGCGGGCCTGGACCTCGTGTTCCTGATCGCGCCCAACACGCCGGACGAGCGCATCCGCGCCATCGACCGGCAGGCGAGCGGTTTCGTCTACGCCGTCTCCGTGACGGGCCTGACGGGGACGGGGCTGGGCGCCGTCGAGGCCGTCGAGGCGTACCTGGAGCGGGCGCGGGCGCTGGTGACCCGGAACCCGCTGCTCGTCGGCTTCGGGATCCGCACCCACGCCGACGCCGCCCGCCTGAGCCGCCACACCGACGGCTTCATCGTCGGCTCGGCGCTCGTCGGCGAGGTCGAGCGGCTGTGGGACGCCTCCGCGCTCCCGGAGGCCGAGCGCCTCGCCGCCGTCCGCCGCTTCGCGCACGCGCTGAAGCACGGCGAGGCGGCCTCGCAGGCCCCCGCCGGCGGCGCCGGCGCGGTGCCGGACCTGCCGCCGCGCCCGCAACGTTAGAGGGCCCGTCGTTCCGTACCCTGCCACTGAAGACGAGGTTTTTGATGCGCGTGCCCGCATGGATGCTGGCCGGTCTGGCTGGCTGGATGGGAGTGCTCGCCGCCGGGTGCGGCAGCTCCGACTTCCGCCCGGAGGCCATCGGCCCCGAGGGCGAGATCATCGTCGTCATCGACTCGGCGCGCTGGGAAGGCCCCGTGGGCGAGGCGCTGCGCGAGGAGCTGGGCCGCCAGATCGCCACGCTGCCCAACCCCGAGCCGTCCTTCACCCTCCGCCGCTACGGCATCACCTCGGAAGGCGTGCTGGACATGCTGAAGTCGCGCCGCAACCTCGTCTTTGCCGCACCCCTGGAAGACAGCACGACGGAGGCGCTCTTCCTCCGAAACCTGCTCTCCGAAGAGGCGCGCCAGTCGATCGCGGCCGGCAGCAGCGCGGCCGTCGTGCCCCGCGAAGACGTCTGGCGGCGGCGCCAGCAGGTGCTCTACCTCACCGCGCAGACCCCCGGCGCCCTCGCCCAGGCCATCCGCGAGGACGGTGACCGCCTCCGCGGCCTCTTCAACGACGTCTCGCGCACCCGCCTCGCCCGTGAGATGTTCGAGAAGGGCCGCCAGCGCGACATCGAGGAGCAGCTGATGGAACGCTACGGCTTCGCCGTGAACGCCCAGCACGACTACCTCGTCGCCGTAGACACCACCGACTTCGTCTGGCTCCGCCGCATCCTCAGCGACACGTGGCGCAGCCTCTTCGTCTACTTCGAGGAGGACGCCAACCCCGGCAAGCTCACCGCCGGCTGGGTCTACCGCACGCGCGACTCGCTCGCCCGCGAGTACCTGCAGGGCAGCGTATCCGGGTGGGCCGCCATCGACGCGCGCCGGCCGCTCTACACCGAAGAGGTCAACTTCGAGGGCCGGTACGGGCTGGAGACGCGCGGGCTGTGGCAGATGATCGACGTCGAACGGGGGGACACCATCCAGCTCGGCGGGGGCGGGCCGTTCGTCAACTACAGCTTCTACGACCAGGACACTGGCCGCCTCTACATGATCGACGGGATGGTCTTCGCGCCCAACTACCCCAAGCGCGAGTTTCTCCGCCAGATGGAGGTCATCGCCCATACGTTCCGCACGCGGGAAGACGTGGAACGCGCCGAGGCGGAGGTCGCCGCCCGTGAATGAGCCCCGCTGCCGGCGCGCCGCCCTGCTGCCGGCCGTGCTGCTCGCCGCCCTGCTGCCGGCCTGCTCTGCCCTCATCTCTGACGCCCCTCCGGTGCCGGACAGCACGATGGTGGACGTCCTCATCGAGCTGCATCTGGGGCAGGCCCGGCAGGCGCGCTACGGAGATCTCACACCGGCCCGGCGCGACTCCATCCTCGCCCTCCATGGCCTGGACCGCCCCCGCTTCGACGAGGCGATGGCGTATTATGCCGATCACCCGGAGGAGCTGGGCCTGCTCTACCGGGAAGCGCTGGATCGGCTCCAGGAGGAGCGCCCGCACCAGCCCCTCGGCCTCCGCCCGGACCCGCCGGATTCCTCCACCGCCCGGATGCTCGATTAGTCAGGGGGGGCGCCGGGCGAGCCGGCATCCCGTGGCGCCCATTGCTCCATCAGTGTACGTGCCTTGTCGGTGGCCCGGTAGCGGGCCTCCGGGAGGGCCTCCACTTCGAGGAAGCGCTCCTGCACCAGCCAGTCGAGCAGGCCGTCCAGGCGGTGCGCTGGCGGCGGATCGTCGAACCACGCGCCGCGCGGGACGCCCCGGTCGATCTGCTGGAGAAGATGGCGCATCAGCGGCTCGTCGTCTGGCGTGACCACCACGGGCTCGTGGCGGCCCAGGCAGACGTCGCAGGCGCCGCAGCGGTCGGGGCTGTGCTCGCCAAAGTAGGCGAGGAGGAACTGCCGGCGGCACGAGACGGAGCGCGCGTAGCGCAGCAGGTCGTCCAGGCGCGCCTCGGCGCGGCGGCGCGCCCGCCGCACGGCGAGGTCATCCACGGGCAGGCGGCGCGTGCGGGGCTCGGTGAAGGTCACCCGGAGGCTCCGCTCAGGCGGCCGCCAGTCCAGCAGGCCACGGTCTTTGAGGAAGGCGAGCCCACGCAGGAGGCGGAGCCGCCCGAGGCCCGTCCGGCGCTCCAGCAACCGCAGGTCGATCTCCCACCACCCCCCGAAGGCGTCGGCGTGGACGGTGCGGAGGAGCTCGCCGATGAAGGCCGCGAGCGCCGCGTTGTCCAGCCGGGCCGCCTGCGCCCGGACGGCG
>JAWWAN010000173.1:0-7380 GCA_033721675.1 Rhodothermales bacterium
GGCGGCGCGCGGACAGCTCGCGCCAGACCAGGCCCCGGTGCGGCGCGAACAGGAGGGAGACGACCACGAAGACCGTCACGCAGAGGACGATCGTCGGCCCCGTTGGCAAGTTGGCCGTCGTGCTGCTCGCCAGCGCCCCGCCCACGCCGGAGGCCGCGCCGAAGCCCATCGCGAGGACGGCCATCAGCCCCAGCCGGTCCGTCCACTGGCGGGCCGCCGCCGCCGGCGCGATCAGCATCGCGCTCATCAGCACCACGCCGACGGTCTGGAGGCCGATCACGATGGCGATGACGAGCAGCGTCGTCAGCACCAGGTCGAGCCGCCGCATCGGCAGCCCGAGGCTCGCGCCGAACTCGGCGTCGAAGGCGAGCAGCTTGAACGACTTCCAGAAGAGCGCCATCGCCACGAGGGCGACGCCTCCGAGACCCGCCATCGTCGCTACGTCACGCGTGACGAGCGCGGCAGCCTGCCCGAAGAGAAAGGTGTCGAGGCCGGCCTGGTTGGCGTCCGGGCGTTTCTGGATGAAGGTGAGCACGACGAGCCCGAAGCCGAAGAAGACGGAGAGCATGAGCCCGAGCGCGCCGTCGTACTTGATGCGCGTGAGGCCGGTGACGGCCATCACGGCAAGTGTGGCGGCCCAGCCGGCGAGGGCCGCCCCGAGCATCAGCACGAGCGGGGCCTTGCTGCCGGTGAGCAGGAACGCCAGCGCGATGCCCGGCAGGGCGGCGTGGCTGATGGCGTCGCCGAGCAGGCTCTGCCGGCGGAGCACGGCAAACGTGCCGAGCCCGCCGCTGACGGCCCCCAGCACGGCGGCCCCCAGCGCCACCGTCCGCAGCGTGTAGTCGGTAAAGAATTCGAGCATACGCGAGATCTTGCGAGGAGGCACCGTTCAGAAATGGAAACCGGCTCCTAAAGGATCACCCCCCCCCAGCTCCTAGTCGCCAGTCCCTGGTCCCGATAGCTCCCCGCCCACCGTCTTCAGAAAACCGACCCGCCCGCCGTAGGTCTGGCGAAGGTTCTCATCGGTGAAGACCGCGCCGACGGGGCCGCTGGCGATGCTGCGGACGTTGAGCAGCATCACCTGGTCGAAGTACTCGGGCACGGTCTGGAGGTCGTGGTGGACGACGAGGACGGTCTTGCCTTCGGCGCGGAGGGTGCGCAGCAGGGCGATGATGGCGCGCTCCGTCGTCGCATCGACCCCCTGGAACGGCTCGTCCATGAAGTAGATGTCGGCGTCCTGCACGAGGGCGCGGGCGAGGAAGACGCGCTGCTGCTGGCCGCCGGAGAGCTGGCTGATCTGCCGGTCGGCGAGGGCGTCCATCCCGACCTTTTCGAGCGCCTCGTGGGCGGCGGCCCGCTCGGCCCGGCCCGGGCGCCGGATCCAGCCGAGGCGCCCGTAGAGGCCCATCATCACCACGTCGAGCACGCTCGTGGGGAAGTCCCAGTCCACGCTGCCGCGCTGCGGCACGTAGCCGACGCGCCCGCGCTGCCGCGCATACGGCGCGCCGAAGAGCTCGACCTGCCCGGCGGCGGGCTCGACCAGCCCGAGCACCGCCTTGATGAGCGTCGTCTTGCCCGCCCCGTTGGGGCCGACCACGGCCATCAGCACGCCGCGCGGCACCACCAGGTCGATGTCCCACAGGACGGGCCGGTCGCGGTAGGCCACGGTCAGGTCGCGCACGTCGAGGGCGGGAGGCGGGTCGGGCATCGGCTCGGTCAGCGACGGAGGGACGGAAGCAGGCGGCCGGTGGTGCGGGCGTAGGCGGCGTACGCTCCACCGAAGGCGGCGCGGAGGTGCGCCTCCTCGCGCGGGATGACGACGACCCGGATGAGCACGGCGACGACCGCCACGAGGGCGGCCATGAGGGCGCTGGCAGACAGCACGCTGAGTGCCCCGAGCAGCAGCAACCCGGCGGTGTAGAGCGGGTGCCGCACGTAGCGGTACGGCCCGCCCGTGACGAGGGCATGCCCGCGCTTGGTCAACACCGTCTCGCTCACGTTGGGGCCGAGCGTGCGGAGCACCCAGGCGGTGAGGGGCACCACGGCGAGCGCCACCGCCCCGCCCGCCCAGCGGACCCCGGCCGGGAGCGGCACCTGCGCCCACGCGATCCATGCGGGCCGGAACACGTAGAGGCCCATCACCACCAGCAGCGGCACCACAACCCCCAGGCGAGCCGCCAGCAGGAGGCCGCCCTCGGCGCGCCGGGCAATGCGGCCCGTGGCCTGCCGCGCCCGGCGCCGGTAGTACCCCGAGACGCCGAGGTTGAGCAGAAGCGCCCCCAGGAACAGCCCGCGGTATGCATCGCTCGCGGTCATCGCGGCGGCCTACGTGCCCGCGCCGGGCGCGAGGGCACGGGCGATGGTGTCGATGTTGTGGCGGACCATCGTCAGGTAGGTCTCTGCCCCGCTGCCCGCCTCACCGAGGGCGTCGCCGTAGAGGGTCCCGCCGATGGCGACGTCGTAGCCGCGCGCCCGCACGGCCTCCCGCACAGCCTCGATGCCGCGCGGCGAGACAGACGACTCGACGAACATCGCCGGGATGCGGCGCTCGGCGACGATCTCGGCGAGGTTCCTCACGTCGGCGGCGCCGGCCTCGGTGGCCGTCGAGATCCCCTGCAGGCCGAGCACCTCGAAGCCGTAGGCCTGCCCGAAATACCCGAACGCATCGTGCGAGGTGACGAGCACGCGCTGATCTGCCGGCACCCGCGCGGCCTGCTCTCGCACGTAGGCATCGAGCTGCTCCAGCGCGCGCACATAGTCGTCGGCGTTGCGCGCGTAGCGGTCGGCGCTGGCGGGGTCGAGCTCCGAGAGCGCCTCGGCCACGGCGCGGGCGGCGCGCTGCCACAGCGCGACGTCGAACCAGATGTGGGGGTCGAAGTTACCCGTGTACGTCTCCGAGGCGCGGCGCAGGCTGTCCGGCACGGCGCGCTCGGCCACGGCCACCGTGGGGATCTGCCGACCCGCCATCTGCTCGAAGATCTCGGTCATCTTACCTTCGAGGTGGAGCCCGTTGTAGAACACGACGTCGGCGCCGGCCATCGTCGCGACGTCCCCCTCGCTGGCCTTGTAGAGGTGCGGATCGACCCCCGGCCCCATCAGCCCCTCCACCGCCACCCGCTCGCCCCCGACGTTGGCGACGAGGTCGGCCACCATGCTCGTCGTCGCGACCACGCGGATCGTGCGCGCGGACAGGTCCTCAGAAGTCCGCCCCGCACTCTGGCAGCCGGCTGCCGCCAGAAACGCCCCAACGAGGAAGATCTTCGCCCAGGCCATGGCGCCTCGGGGCATCGCCCCGGCGCTGAATTCGGGTGCCACCATATCAGGAGTTCCTCGGCGGCGGTGCTCCCGCCGCATACGTGTCTCGGGAGGGTCGTCGTAATCGAGGAGCTTGTATGTTCATCCCGAAAATTAGTTTGGGCTAAAAAATAAACTTTCCTCCTCCAACTCACAAGGCGCAGGGCCCTCCCGGTTTACCTGGCCTGCACCCCGGCCGATAGCTACGAGGGTACACCCCAGACCCGACGTTCCGATCCGTGCGGTCCACCTACCTCCTCTTCATCCTCGCCATCATGGGCCTGGCCGCGCTGGTCTACCAGATCACGCAGCCGCAGCGGCTCTCTCCCCAGGCTGAGCGGCTGATCCGCGAGGCCGTGGCCGAGGCCGTCGCGGCCGAGTTCCGCGAGCGCACCGCCACGCAGAACGCACCGGTGCAGGACCAGAGCGACCTCGACGCCTACGTCGAGCACCTCGTCCGTGAACGCGTCGAGGCGGAGCTGCAGAAGCAGGAATCGCAGGCCGTACCGCAGCCCAGGGACGGCGCCACCGGGGACGCCGTAGCCCTGCTGGAGGCCCGGCGGGAGTCTGAGGTCCGGCTGCGCGACCTGCGCCGCGCCAGCACCGATGCGCTGATCGAGGACGCCGTGCGCATCGCCTCGGACGTCCAGGCCTGGAAGCTGAAACCGGCTCCCTTCGGCGGCGGCGCGGATCAGGACGGGTTTACGGGCCTCACCTTCGAAGCCACCGGCTACCCGCAAGATGAGGCCGGCTTCTTCACGAGCCTCCACGGCCGCTTCCGGCTCGATGCCCGGCGAGACACCGCCTACGTCATCGGGACCAATCCCGAGCACGGCATCCGGGTGGTCGTCACGGTATCCGGCGTGAAGCCGAGCGACGTCCGCTCGCGCATCGAGGCCGTGCCGGCAGAAGAGTAGCGGCCGATGCCGCTTCGCGTCCGGCCCCGGAGCGCCTCTATTCCGCCCGCGCGGTCTCGCCGGACGCCTCGGGCGTCTCCACCCAGTCCGCCACGAAGACGTTGGTGTCTCGCGAGGGGGTGCGGCTGACGTTGCGGTTGGAGGCGAAGGCGAGGCGCGTGCCGTCGTGCGAGAACATGGGGAAGGCGTCGAACGTGCCCGAGTGGGTGATCTGCTCCAGCCCGGCGCCGTCCATGCCGATCATGAAGATGTCGAAGACGCGCCCGCCCTGCTCCAGCGTGTGGTGGTTCGAGGTGAAGAGGATCTTCTCGCCGTCCGGATGGAAGAAGGGCGCCCAGTTGGCGCCGGGCAGGTCGGTCACCTGCCGCACGCCCGTGCCGTCGATGTCGGCCACGAAGATGTTGAGCGCGCTCGGCTCGACGAGCCCCTGCCCGAGCAGGTCGCGGTAGACGGCGGCGTCCTCGCCGGTGGGGCGGCTCGCGCGCCAGACGATCTGCTGCGAATCCCGCGAGAAGAAGGCGCCGCCGTCGTAGCCGAGTTCGTCGGTGAGCTGGAGGGTCTCGCCGGTCTCGAGGTCGTAGCGCCAGAGCTCGAGGTCCCCGGAGCGGGTGGAGGTAAAGACGAGGTAGCGGCCGTCCGGCGAGACCGTCGCCTCGGCGTCGTAGCCCTCCCCGCCGATGAGCAGTTCCGGCTCGCCGCCCTCGGGGCCGGCCACGTAGATGTCGTACGTATCGTAGACGGGCCACACGTAGCGGTCTCCGGAGAACATCCGCACCTCGGGGCATTCCGGCGCGGCGGCGTGCGTAGAGGCGTAGACGAGGCGGCCATCCGGCAGGAAGTAGCTGCACGTGGTGCGGCCCCGGTCCGTGGAGACGAGCTGGTAGCGATCTCCGCCTTCGCTGAGCGGCGAGCCGTCCGCGTTCATCACGAAGATCTGGTCACAGCCCTGGTCGGTGAGAGCGGTCCAGTCGCTCTGGAAGACGAGCTGCTCGTCATCGTAGCTCCAGTAGGCCTCGGCGTTGTTGCCCCCGAAGGTGAGCTGGCGGATGTTGCGCAGATGGACCTCCCCGGGGAAGCGCAGCGAGTCGGCCGCGGGGTCGTAAGCGGCGGGGGCCGCGTCGCCGGCGGGGACATCCGCGTCGGTCTGCGGCTCGCAGCCGGCGAGGCCGATCGTCAGGAGGGCGGCGCAGAACGGCAGGCAGCAGCGGAACAGCATCGTCAAGAGGGCTGGATAGCGGAAGGCGGATACAAAGCGCCGTCTACGACGTTAGCAGGGCCGTTGTTCGGAAGGGGCGCGATGCGTTCTTGGTGAACGCGGCGGGCCTCCGCGGCCGCACCCCGCGCCCTTCCGTTCCCACCCTCCACCCTGATGCCAGAGCGAATGACTTACGAGATCACCGACTTCGAGGCGGACGTCATCGAGGCGAGCCGGGAGACGCCGGTCGTCGTCGACTTCTGGGCGCCGTGGTGCGGGCCGTGCCGCGTCCTCGGCCCCGTGCTGGAGAAGCTGGCCGGCGAGGCGGACGGCTGGCGCCTCGCCAAAGTCAACACGGACGTCCACCCCGAGGTGTCCGGCCGGTACGGCATCCGCGGCATCCCGGCCGTCAAGCTCTTCGTCGACGGCGCCGTGGTGGACGAGTTCGTGGGCGCGTTGCCCGAATACGCCGTGAAGCAGTGGCTGGAGAAAGCCCTCCCGAGCGAGGGCAAGCGCTTCGTGGACGAGGCCGAAGCCGCCCTCCTGGCCGGCGACGACGCGCGCGCCGAGGCGCTCCTGCGTCAGGCCCTCGCCGACGAGCCCGACAACCCGAAGGCGCAGCTGCTCTCGGCCCGCCTCGTCGTCTTCGACGACCCCGAGCGGGCCGCCGAGCTGGCCGCCGGCGCGGCCTTCGCCGGGGCGGGCTACGTCCAGCTCGGCGAGGCCGTGCAGACCCTCGCCCGCCTCCTCACCCTCGACCCCAACGCCCTGCCGGACGCGCCGGGCCGCGACGCCTACCGCACCGCCCGCGCCGCCCTCGCCCGCCGCGACGTCGACGCCGCGCTCGCCGCCTTCATCGACGTCATCCGCACCCATCGCTACTACGACGACGACGGCGCGCGCAAGGCGTGCATCGCGCTCTTCACCGTCCTCGGCGAGGAGCACCCGGCGGTCCGGAAGCACCGCCCCGCATTCAACATGGCGCTGTATTGAGCGGGGTTCCGGGGTTCCAGAGGGGGGCGGTCAGGCATCGTACTCACGCGGGAGTCCGGCGGCCTCCCGGTAGCCGCGCACGTGGAGGAACGAGGCGCACGGCGGCTCGGCCAGCGTCTCGACGACGCTGAAGTTGCCGTCGGTCTCGAGCACGACGGCATCGACGTCGGCCTCAGCCCCGAAGCCGTGGGCGCGCAGGGCGGCGTGCACCTCGTCCTCGGCCACGCGCTCCGTCCTCATCGCCTCGCGCAGAAACTGGCCCCGGTAGACGAGGAGTGTCGGCTCGGCCTTGACGAGGTCGCGCACGAAGCGGACGCGCACGGAGAGCCACGTGACGGCATATTGCAAGAAGATCAGGAGCGCCAGCGCCAGCGTGCCCTGCACCACCGAGACCGTGCTGGACAGGATGGCCGTAGCCATCGTCGAGCCCAGCGCGATGGTGACGATGAAATCGAAGGCGTTCCATTTGGAGAGCGTCCGCTTGCCGGAGATGCGCAGCAGGATGATGAGGGCCACGTAGACGAGCAGCCCGGCCAGGAGCGTCCGCACCAGCGGCGAGAAGTCTTCCAGCAGCATGGGTTCGAGACTCGGGTTTCGGGGGTTCCGGGTGTGGGCGTTTCAGGGCAGCATCTCCACGGGAGGCCGGCGATGCTGAACCCCGAATCGTTCACGCCGCCGGCAGGGCGATGCGGAACGTGGTGCCGTGGCCGGGCTTCGAGTGGGCGAGCGTGAGCGTGCCGCCGTGGTAGTCTTCGACGATGCGCTTCGCCAGGCTCAGCCCCAGCCCCCAGCCTCGCTTCTTGGTGCTGTAGCCGGGCCGGAAGACGTTCTTCCACTGCCGCCGGTCGATGCCCTTGCCGTTGTCCTGCACGTCGATGTAGATGCGCCCGTTGCCGGCGTAGGCATGGATGGCGATGCGGCCCTCCCGGTTGTCGAGGGCGTCGAGGGCGTTCTTGAGCAGGTTTTCGATGACCCACTCGA
>JAWWAN010000174.1:0-7359 GCA_033721675.1 Rhodothermales bacterium
CGAGCAGAGCATCTGCCTCGTCGTCCGCGACGCCGACGCCGAGGCGGCCGTCGCCGCGCTCGAAGCCGCCTTCGACGCCGAGCTCCGGCGGGGCGACGTCAGCCGGGTCTATGCGATCCCCGAGAGCGCGGTCGTCTCGGCCGTCGGAGATCAGATGCGCCACCAGCCGGGGTTGGCCGGGCGGATGTTCGCCACGCTCGGCCGCAGCGGCGTCAACGTGCTCGCCATCGCGCAGGGCGCCGCCGAGACCAACATCTCGGCCGTCGTCCGGGACGACGAGGTGGCGCACGCCGTGCGCGCCCTCCACGAGGCCTTCCCGATGCGCCGCACGCGCGCGCACGTGGCCGTCATCGGCACGGGCACCGTCGGCCGCCGCCTCCTCGACATGCTCGGCGCGCAGGCACCTGCCCTCCTCGACGGCCATCGGCTCAACCTCCGGCTCGTCGGTCTCGCCAACTCCCGGCGCATGGCGCTCGACGCCGACGGGATCGCGCCCGCCGACGCCCTCGCCCGCCTCGGCGACGGCGATGCGGCTGACCTCGACGCCTTCGTCGCATGGTTGCTGGAGAGCCGTCTGGAGCGCCTCATGGTGGTCGATGCCACCGCCTCGGCCGAGGTCGCGCGGCGGTACGTCGAGCTGCTGGAGCACGGCATCGGCGTGGTGACGCCCAACAAGCGCGCGAACACGCTGGACCTGGCCTACTACCGCCGCCTCCGCGAGGCCGCCCAGCGCCGCGAGGTCTCGTACCACTACGAGACGACGGTGATGGCGGGCCTGCCGGTGATGTTCACCCTGCGCGACCTGCTCCGTTCGGGCGACCGCATCGAGCGCATCGAAGGCATCTTCTCCGGGACGCTGGCCTACCTCTTCACCCGGCTCGGCCAGGGCGCGGCCTTCTCCGAGGCCGTCGCCGAGGCCCGCGCGAAGGGCCTCACCGAGCCGGACCCCCGCGACGACCTGCGGGGCGAGGACGTGGCGCGCAAGCTCCTCATCCTCGCCCGCGAGATCGGCCTGGCCGTCGAACGCGCCGACGTGGCCGTCGAGTCGCTCGTGCCGTTCCACCTCGCCGAAGGCTCCGTCGAGGACTTCCTGGAGGGGCTGAAGGAGACCGACGCGGACTGGCAGCAGCGCGTGGCAGCGGCCGGCGCCGAGGGTGCGCGGCTGTTCTACGTGGGTCTCATCGAGGACGGGCGCCTGAGCGTGGGCGTCCGCGCCATCGCCGCCGGCTCCCCCTTCGACGCCCTCCAGGGCACCGACAACGTCATCCTGATCCGCTCCGAGCGCTACCACGAGACGCCCCTCGTGGTGCAGGGCCCCGGCGCCGGGCCGGACGTGACGGCCGCCGGCCTGCTCGCCGACCTCGTCAAAGCCGCCGAACTGATGCCGTGAGGGTGGGGAACGGGGAAGCGCCAGGCGGGAAAGGGGGTTACGGGCTTTTCGCGGTTCGGCCTTCTTTTTGGGCCCGGCCCGGCCTATTCTGCAGGCGCCACGGATTCGCACTCATTCGCGGAGCACCATCGTGAAGATCGCACTCGTCGGGACCGGGCGGATGGGGCAGGCGGTCGAGGCCGTCGCCCGGGAACGCGGGCACGCCGTCGTCGCCCGGTTCGATTCCGGCCACCCCTTCTCCGAAGACGCCGACGTCCACGGCGCCGACGTCGCCGTGGACTTCTCGACGCCCGCCACCGCCCTCGCCCATCTCGAAGCCTACTGCCGCCGCGGCCTGCCCGCCGTGGTGGGCACGACCGGCTGGTACGACGACCGCGACCGGGTGCAGCGCTGGGTGGATGAGCACGACGGCGCCCTCCTCTATGCCGCCAACTTCTCCATCGGCGTGGCCCTGCTGGCCCGCGCGCTGCGCGCCCTCACGCCCCTCCTGGACCGGTTCGACGACTACGACGCCGCCATCCACGAGACCCACCACACCGGCAAGGTGGACAGCCCGAGCGGCACCGCGCTGATGCTGGCCGACGTCCTCCTCGGCGGCCTCGCCCGCAAGACCCACGCCGAGCCCGAGACGCAGCACGGGCGCATCGACCCGGCCGCCCTCCACGTCACCTCCACCCGGCTGGGCTCCGTCTTCGGGCAGCACACGGTGCTGCTAGACGGCCCGTTCGACGAGATCGCGCTGACGCACCGCGCCCGCAACCGGCAGGGCTTCGCCTCCGGCGCCGTCCGCGCCGCCGAGTGGCTGCCCGGCCGCCATGGACTCCTCACGTTCGACGACTTCCTCGCCGACGCATGACCGGCGGATCGGCCGTAACAGTTTTTTTCTAGCCGTGGCCGGGATGGGCAGAACACTTTGGCACCTGAGAACGGTACCACCGGAACACCGACCCCCCGGACCCTTCCAGCGCGATTTTCATGGCCGATAGACTCTTCCGGGGCACCGCGCCCGCGATGGTGACCCCCTTCGATGCGAACGAAGACCTCGACGAGTACGCCACGCGGCGCCTCGTGGACCGGCTCATCGACGGCGGCGTCGAGGCGCTCGTCGTCCTCGGCACGACGGGCGAGAACCCGACGGTCTGGCCCGAGGAACGCTACCGCCTCGTCGAGATCGTCGTCGAGCAGAACGACGGCCGCGTGCCCGTCGTCGTCGGGACCGGCACCAACTCGACGAGCCAGAGCATCGTGTTCTCCAAGGAAGCGGCCACGCAGGGCGCCGACGGGCTGCTCGTCGTCGGGCCCTACTACAACAAGCCGACGCAGGAGGGTTTCTTCGGCCACGTCGCCGCCATCGCCGACGCCACGGACCTGCCGATCCTCGTCTACAACGTGCCGGGGCGGACCGGCTTCAACTGCACCGCCGAGACCACGCTCCGCCTCGCCGAGGAGATCCCGACGGTGACCGGCGTCAAGGAAGCCTCGGGCAACCTCGCCCAGATCTCAGACATCCTGGCCCACCGGCCGGACGGCCTCGCGGTCTACGCCGGCGACGACGAACTCGCCTTCCCGATGATCGCCCTCGGCGCCGACGGCGTCGTCTCGGTCGTCGCCAATGCCGTGCCGGAACCGTTCACCGATATGATCCGCGCCGCTCTCGACGGCGACTTCGCGCGCGCCCGCGACCTCCACTTCCGGCTCCTGCCCGCCATGCGCGCCTGCTTCATCGAGACCAACCCCATCCCGATCAAGACGATCATGGCCGAGATGGGCTGGATCGACCCGGCGATGCGGCTGCCGCTCTCTCCCCTCCAGGACACCCACCGCGCCGCCCTCCACGACGCCTTCGCGCCGTTCATCGGGGAGCGCGTGGACGGATGACGTAGCGCGAGGCGCTCAGCCCCGCCGGCGCGGCGTTCTCGTACGCGGAAAATCTTTTCGGCAGGACCCCCGCCCCGGGCACGGGAAGCTAGCGCGTACTGAAGAGCGAGGCGAGGGTGCCCAGCACGCTCGTGTAGAACGACGACCCGAGCCACAGCACGGTGATGAGCGTCTCCGTGCGCGCGCCGGACTGGAGCGCCATCAGCGCCACCATCAGGCCGTTGTGGAGCAGCGCGATGACGAGCGCCCCGAGGAACGCCTGCTGCGGTAGGATCAGCAGCGTCTCGCGCTCGCTGGCCGGAAAGAGCCCCACGAGGAAACCCACGAGCGTCTTGACGAACATGTGGACGCCCCAGGTGCCGTAGATCGCGTCCATCGCCAGGCCCGTGGCGAAGCCCGCCACCGAGCCGGTCAGGCGGCCGTGGCGCAGGCCCAGCCACGCCACGTAGAGCAGCACCACGTCCGGGAAGGCGCCCCAGATGCGCAGCCGCCCCAGAATCAACCATTGCAGGGCGACGACGAGCACGCCGACGAGCAGGCGACGAAAGAACTGGGGCATGGAAGCAGCGGAGAGCGAGCGGGTGGTGGCAGACATGCAGGCAGCAATGTAGAGAATCCGGACGGGAGAAGGAACGGCCGCGCTACGGGGTCTTGGACGGCGCCTCGGGCGCGTCCCCGCCGGCGTCCCCCACGGTGGCCGTCGAAAGCGTGAGCACGACGCTGTCGATGGCTTGCTGGATGCGGTAGGCGGGCGCCGTGTAATGGTTCGCCATCACGACGAAGCTCAGGCGGCGGCCGTCGGCGGAGGTGGCGTAGCCGCTGAGCGTCCGGGCGTATTCGAGCGAGCCGGTCTTGGCCCGCACCGAGGCGCCGCGCAGGCGGTGCTGGAGCGTCGTCCGGGGCTCGCCGCCGGCGGCCATCGAGGCGGTGAAGGCATCCGCGGCCTCGTGCTCGGCCATGCCCGCCAGCAACAGCCCGAGCGCCTCGGGCGTGACGAGGTCTTTGCGCGAGAGGCCCGAGCCGTCCTGGATCGAGAGCCCGTCGGTGGGCGCGCCGAACCGAGCCAGCAGGCTCTTCACGCGGCGCCCCCCGCCCTCGTACGAGCCGCCCCACCCGAACGTCCGGAAGACCTGCTCGGCGTAGAGGTTGTCACTCTCCTTGTTGATGACGGCGGCCAGCTCGGCCAGCGGCGGCGAGACGTGGACGAAGAGCGGGCGCGCCGCCTCGTAGTCCGGCTTCTCGGCCTCGCCGAGGTCGTCTACGTCGTGCCGCGTGGCCTCGACGGTGATGCCGGCCTCGGAGAGGGCCTGTGCGAAGGCGTGGAGCACCATCGCCGTGGGGTCGGCTGCGGGGAGGACGATGGTGCCCGCATAGGTGCGCGGAATCTCGCCGTAGAGCCGCGCCTCGTCGTCCCCGAGGCGGCGGTCTACGCGCGGCCCGAGGCCCCGGGATCGGCTGCCGGTGACGGACTGGTTGCGGACCGTGAAGTAGTCGGCGGGCGCCGTCTCGACGCGGGGGGCCTCGCCGGGGCGCGTGGCCTCCACCCGCACCTGCACGAGGTTGTCGCGGTAGGCGAGGCCGCCGGGCGGGGGTGCGTAGGATTCCGTACGGAGGTAGGAGACGTCCCAGCCGGCGGCGTACGCGTCGTCGTCGAAGCGGTCGTCGTCACCGATGAGACGGCCCTCGATGCGGCGGACGCCCATCGTAGCCAGCGCATTCGCCCAGGCCCGGATCGGGTCGTTGCCGCCGAGCTTGCGGCTGCCGAAGGACGGATCGCCGGCGCCTTCGACGATGAGGTCGCCTCGGAGCGTCGCGCCGTCGGCCTCGCCGTCGAGGTACAGGGTGGTCTGGTAGCGATAGGCCGGCCCGAGGGCGTCGAGCGCCGTGGCGGTGGTGAGCAGCTTCTGGTTGGAGGCCGGGATGAACGCCTTGTCGGCGTTGCGCGCGTAGAGCACGCGGCCGGAGGCGAGGTCGCGCACGTAGACGCCCCAGAAGGCCGTCGCGACGGGCTCGGCATCGAGGATCCGGTCGATCCGGGTTTCGAGCGTCTCGGCCGGGCGGGCGCCGAGGCCCAGCATCAGTACGAGCAGCGCCGTCCAGAGCAGGCGCGGGGGGGTACGGCGAGGCATCATGGAGGCGATCTCGGAGAAGGGCAGCGGGCGGCGGCGCGGCGAGCGACCGCACAACAAACTGGAGGAACCTGCCTGCGCTCCCCCGGTTTGCAGGATCGTTGCACGACGCTGCCCGCCCCGCCGAAGAATTTCCATGGCTCGCTCCTCTTCTCGTACGGCCTCGAAGCGATCCCGCCGCACCGCTGCGCGCGCCCGCCCCTCGATGGTCTTCACGCGCCGCAACTATCTGCTGTTGCTGGCCGGCGTGGCGGCGGTGACGCTGGGGTACGTGGCGATGGCGCTGGAGGGCGAGGTGGACGGCTTCATCTCGCTCTATGCCGCGCCCCTGTTGATCCTGGGCGGATACCTCGGCCTCATCTACGCCATCCTCTGGCAGCCCCGCGAGCAGCCCGAGGAGACCGCGTAGCGGGCGCGTCGCACTTCTCCGAACGGCCGCCGGAAAGAGTATCCGGCGTCAGGCGACTCTTTCCCACCCCCGGCGCGCGTTCCCGGCGTGCCCTTCTCCCTCTCCTTCTCCGCTCCTGCAAGGGCGTAAGTGCGCTAAGCCCTTCCGTTTGAGCCGCTTCGTGCCCCGGCCCGCGCTCTGTGTGCGCCGGCAGGCAGGATGCGTGCAGGCCGGTGGCACGGCCGTTGATGAGCATCGGCGACCGGCCCGACTCGTGGGCCGCCGTTCCTCATGCCACCGATCGTTCCTGCACGATGCCCTCTGCCCGCCTCGCGGTGCTGCTGGCGGCCCTGCTGTTGCCGATAGCCGCCGCCGCCCAGCCGGTCCCGTTCGACTTCACCCCCGCCACGCCCGGCGCCCGCCTGACCGCCGACACGTACGTCCCCACCGCGCTCGCGTGCAGCATCAACAGCGCGTGCCCCGAGGGCGAAGGCGCCGACGCAGCCGTGCGGGCGACGGTCCAGGTCATCGACGGGGGCGCCTGCTCGGGCGTGCTGCTCAACAACACGCGCCAAGACCGCACCCCGTACATCCTGACGGCCTACCACTGCTTCCCCGCCGCCGTCGGAGACACCGTGCAGTGGGACGTGCGCTTCGGCTACCAGAGCCCCACCTGTGCTAACCCCTCCGAGCCTCCCGCCTACCAGACGGTGACGGGCGGCGTCGTGCGGGCCGCCCAGTACGGGTTCGCCGACTTCGTGCTCGTCGAGCTCACCACGCCGGTCCCCGAGGAGGTCTACTTCGCCGGATGGTCCATCGAGGACGCGGTCCCGCAGCGCGGCCTCGCGGTGGGCCACCCGCGCGGCGACCTCCAGAAACTGACGCTGGACGACGACCCCCTGAAAACGTCACCCTTCACCGCCGCCTACTGGCTCGCGCACTACGACCACGGCGTGATGGAGCCCGGCAGCTCGGGCGCACCCCTCTTCAACGAAGCCCTCCAGATGATCGGCCACGTCAAGGGCGCCTACGCGCTGATGGGATCGTGCGGCGGGCCGGACGGCGACGACAACTACCCGCTCATCTACCATCCCAAGCTCTCGTATGTCTGGACGCACGGCGTCGCGCCGTTCCTCGACCCGGACGGCACCGGCCGCACCGCGATGCCGGCGCTGCCGCCGCCGCCGCCCGTCTGGATCAGCGAGATCAACGCCGGCGCCCATCCCGCTGACCCCGGCGCCGGCGAGTTCGTGGAACTGGCCGGCCGCCCCGGCGCCGCGCTCGACGACCTCGTGCTGGACGTCTACGACTGCCGCGCCGGGCAGGCCGAGCTGCGCGCGTCGGAGGCCCTGAAACCGTACACCTTCCGCGACGAAGGCGACTCCGTGGGGCGCTTCGTGCTGGGAGGCACCGCCCTCGACCGCACCGTGCGAGACCAGCGGCTGGGCCGCCGCCCGAAGCGAGAGGCCGGCAAGGACGGCTACCTGCCGGACCACCAGGGCATCCTCGTCCTCCGCCACCGGGATGGGACCCCGCACTTCGACTATCGCTACGGCGCCGCTTCGGCGACGGAC
>JAWWAN010000175.1:0-7354 GCA_033721675.1 Rhodothermales bacterium
GCCATGGCCGACCCCTATGCCGTCAGACTGCATTCCGAGCAGGACCTCGAACGCGCCCGGACGAAAGGACAGATCGTCGGCTGGGTGCAGGGCGCCGCCGTCACGTTCGTCGGGATGCTCCTGCTGAACTTCATCGGGTGGGTGCCGTTGCTGCTGGTGCTCGCCGTGGCCGGCTTCGGCGCCTACAAGTACGCCACGCGCAACAAAGGGAACGGCGCGCCGGCAACGTGAGCCCGACGGCCGGTCTGGCCGCGCGCCTCGTTGAAGGCCCTGCTCGCACGTTCTCGCCACACCGGGTGGGCCACCAAACAGGCTCTCGTCCCGTCACGTGTCCGCCGCGTTCGCTAGATTCAGCGCGCACAGGGATGAACGCAGGAGAACGATGGCCGAGGTCCGGCTCGAAGAAGTGCGCAAGGTCTACGGGAACGGGCACGTGGCCGTCCACGGCGCCACGTTCTCGGTCGATGAAGGCGAGCTCGTGGTGCTCGTCGGGCCGAGCGGGTGTGGCAAGAGCACGCTGCTGCGGATGATCGCCGGGCTCGAACGCATCACGGCCGGGCAGCTCTTCCTGGACGGCCAGCGCGCCAACGACGTCCCGCCGCGCGACCGGGACGTGGCGATGGTGTTCCAGCACCACGCGCTCTACCCCCACATGACCGTGGCGGACAACCTCGCCTTCGGCCTCAAGCTGCGGCGCTATCCGAAGGCGGAGCAGCGCGTCCGCGTCCGCCGCGCCGCCGAGGTGCTGGGCCTCCTGGATGTGCTGGACCGCAAGCCGCAACAGCTCTCCGGCGGGCAGCAGCAGCGCGTGGCGCTCGGCCGCGCCCTCGTCCGCAAACCCCGCGTCTTCCTCCTCGACGAACCCCTCTCGAACCTGGACGCGCGTCTTCGGGTGCAGATGCGGACCGAGATCGCCCGCCTGCATCGCCGGCTGGGCGCCACGATGCTCTACGTCACGCACGACCAGGTGGAGGCCATGACGCTCGGCCGCCGGCTCGTGGTGCTCCGCGACGGCCGCATCCAGCAGATCGACGCCCCGCTGGCGCTCTATCACCATCCCGTCAACCGGTTCGTCGCCGCCTTCATCGGGAGCCCGGCGATGAACTTCGTGGAGGGGCGGCTGGTGCGCGAAGGAGGCGGGCTGTGCTTCCGCGAGGCCGGCGGCCCGCTCGCCGTGCCGGTGCCTCCGGGGCCGCCCGCCGGGCTGGTAGCTTATACGGATCGCGCCGTGGTGCTCGGCATCCGTCCCGAAGACCTCGCCGTAGCCGGCGGCCCGCAGCGGGCCGGCCCCACCGCCGAGGCGACGCTGACGCTCGACGTGGTGGAGCCGCTGGGCAACGAGGTGCTGGTCTATGCGCGCACGCCGCGCCAGCAGCTCATCGCCCGCGTGCCGCCGCAGCCGCTGCCGGCGCCCGGCGAGCCGCTGCACCTCGCCCTGGCCCTGGACCGCCTGCACTTCTTCGACGCCGAGACGGAGGAGGCCATCGGGTGAGTGCGGAGCCGGGCGTCTATTTCCCCCGCTTCGTCTTGACGACGATGACCCCGTTCGCGCCCCGGACGCCGTAGAGCGCCGTGTCCGCCGGGTCCTTCAAGACGCGGATCGACTCGATCTCGGAGATCGGCAGGCCGGGCAGGCTGCCGTCACGCTCCGGCTCCACCGGGAGCCCGTCGACGACGAACAGGGGCGCGTCGTCCCCCCGGAACGAGGACTGCCCCCGGATGCGGACCTTGAGGCTCCCCCCAGGGCCTTCGAGGATCGTCACGCCGGGCACGCGCTCGACGAGCAGATCCTGGAGGCTACGCGTCGGGCGCTGCTCGATGTCTGCGGCCGTGAGGTCGGGGTCGTCGGCCGGGGGCTCGCTGCTTCCCCGAGACCCGGAGCAGCCGGCCGCGAGCGTCGCCAGCAGGAGGAGCGCGAGAGAGAGCGAAACCGTCTTCATCGGTCCGGGTCGGTCTTGGTGGGAGGTGGGTCGGCGCCGAGGGCCGTGCGGAGGCGCGCGGCGATGGCGTCGTTCTCGGTGAGGTCGAGCGCGGTCTGGCCCTCCGGGTTTTCAACCGTGGGGTCGGCGCCGTGTTCGAGGAGCATCGCCACGCTTTCGAGGTCGTGGTTGCGCGCGGCCTCCATCAGCGCCGTCGCGTCGTTGGATTCGCGGTAGGCCTCGACGTCGGCGCCGCGCTCGACGAGCCAGCGCGCGAGGTCCGGATCCCCATGCTCGATGGCTTCCATCAGCAGCGTCGTGCCGTCTTCGCGCGCGGCGTTCACGTCCGTGCCGGCCTCGGCCAGCAACCAGGCCACGTCCAGGTGTTCGAGGTGGAGCGCGATGATCATGGGCACCCGCTCCTGGTAGTCGCGGCGGTTGGGGTCGGCGCCGTGTTCGAGCAGGAGCGCCACCATCTCGGCGTTGCCGTTCTCGGCGGCGATGTGGAGCGGCGTCCGGCCGTCGGTCATGTTGACGTCGGCCTCGCCCGCTTCGAGCAGCCGCCGCATCGGGGGGATCACGTTCTCCTCGGCGGCCCGGAGCGGGTCCCAGTCGCGCCCGGCGGCGGCGAGCGCGTTGTTGTTCATCTGCTCGCCGATGATCATGGCGACGAAGAGGACGATGAGGCCGGCGATCACGGCCGCGTAGGACACCGCATACGAGCCGGTGACCTTGAGGAAGGCCGCGACGCGTTCGCCGTAGAAGCGCATCGCGGCCCAGGTACAGATGATGATGTTGAAGGCGATGGCGCCGAAGCTCCAGTACTGCACGTTGATATCGAACGGCAGGGCCCACCAGAGGATCATCCAGACGCTACTCAGCAGGGCCGCGTGCCCGAAGCAGTAGAGCACGTAGACCATCGTCTCGGCCAGGTTGTACTGGCGCTTGTAGAAGAACAGCCGCAAGAGCAGGGCGAAGGGCACCGCCATGGCGAGCGTCATGTAGAGCGCGTAGCTCTTCATCCACTGAAACAGCATGGGCAGCCGCTGCACCACGGCGTGCTGCCGGAGGTCGTAGTCCTCCTGCTGGGCCATGCTCTCCATCTGCATCTCCTGGATGGCGTCGTTCGCGCCGGAGACATCCATGATGAGGACCGAGACGACGGAGCCGAGCACGAGGTACGAGAACGGGTTGAGATACCGCTTGCGCCGCCCCTCGACGTAGCGCAAGATGACGCCGCCGGGATCGGTCGTCATCTCGCGCATCGTCCGCAGCAGCCCGCGTTCGAGCTTCATGAAGCGCTCGGCGAACTCTCGCAGGAGGGTCTTGACCGTCAGCCGCCCGACGAGGAAGTGCTGGCCGCAGCCGTAGCAGTACTCACCGAGGCGCTCGGCGCCGCAATTGAGGCACTCGGCATCGGCCAGCGAGGTGCCGCGCGGCAGGGCGTCGGAGGAGGGCGGCGCGCTCGGCGCAGAGATGATCTCAGGCACAGGGATCAGTGGGTCTGGGAGCGTACGAATGAATGGACCAGAGAGGGGGCGCCGAAAATACGCCGCCCTGCCCGCTCGGTGCAACCCTCCGTGGCACCCAAGCTGTTAATTTTCAATATGTAGGGCATCCTCGTGGCTACTCGCGGAAGGGCAGGCGGAGGCGGCGGCGCACGTAGGCGTCCGCCGGCCCGTCGAAGGGGATCTCCACCACGGCGTCCTGGCCGGCCTCCTGGCGGATCGAGACGTCATCGGCTTCGCCCAGCCGGTGCGGCGTGCGGGCGTGGAGGCGGTACGTGCGCCCGCCCCGGCCCTCCACGAGCAGGTCGAGCCCGCCGCCGCCGGCCCGCGAGCGGAGGATGCGGAGGCCCGTATTCGAAGCGCCTTCGGCCGGGATCGGGCGGTGGACGTAGACGTCCGTGCCCGGCGTGTGTGTGTAGACGATCTCGGCGCGCTCCGAAGCCGGCACGGTCACGGCCGCCCGTTGCACGTCGCCGCGCGGCTGCACGGTGGCCTCCACCGCCCGTCCATCGACCGTCACCGAGCGGATCTCGGCATCCAGGGGGAAGGCGGGCGCGACCTCAATCGTCTCGACGGTGCCGGCCTCGCCGCTGCGCCGCTCGACCACGACGCGCGTCTCGCCCTCGCCCCGCCGGTAGGTGACGTCGTACAGCGCGCCGCCCGCGTGGAGGTGCGTGAGCGCGAAGCGGTCCCAGTCTGCCGGCACCTGGGGGGCGATGCGAAGGCGGCGGGCGCCCGCGTGCGCCTCGACCCCCAGCAGGCCGCGCACGGCCGGCGTGACCACCATCGCCTCGCTCCAGATCTGATGATGGGACGACCGCCCGAAGGCCGTGTTGAAGTCGCCCGAGAGGAGCTCGGTGACGTAGCCGAGGGCGTCCTGGTAGGTGAGCAGCGCGTTGGCCATCAGCGCCTGCAGGCCGATGTGGGGGCGGTCGTAGGCGTAGGCGCCCATCGCGGCCCAACCCGTGAAGAGGCCCCACACGGAGCCGTTGTGGTAGGAGAGGGGGTCGTAGCGCGGGCTCTCGGCGGTGAGGATGCGCGTGCCCCAGTCCGTGGCGAGGGCACCGGCGCCGAGGTGGTCCAGGGTGCGCTGGGCGCGGTCCTCGCGTAGCAGCGCCCACCAGAGCGGCACGCCGGGCATCACGGTGTTCGCGTTCCAGTAGGGCTGACCGGGGTGGGGCGAGGCGAAGGCGTAGTGCCCCGCGTCGTCCAGCCAGTAGGTGGCTTCGACGGCCTCCAGCGTGCGTGCGGCGTCCGCGCGGGCCACACGTGCGAAGGCGTCGTCCCCGACGGCCTCGGCCAGCGCGGCGGCGTCGCGGGCGGCCTGGATCCACAGCCCCTGCATGTACAGCTCCTGGTGGGCCGGGTAGAGCGCGCCGCCCTCGACCCATCCGTGCCCCACGCCCGTGTTCTCGACGAGCGCGTCGCCGTCGGTGTCGGTGGCTTTGGTGAAGGCATAGGCGCGCTTCAGAGCGTCCCAGTTCTCGCGCAGGTAGCCGAGGTCGCCGCTGTGGCGCCAGAAGTCGGCGTGGGCGATGAGGAAGAGGGGCGTGGCGTCCGCACTGGCCCAGGGGTAGATGTAGTCCTCGAACCAGGGCAGGAGGGCGGCGCTCTGCGAGACCTCGTGGGGGATGCGCCCGTCCGCCCGCTGGAACTGCTTCAGGAAGTCGAGCGCGGTGCGGGTGGCGTCGAAGTCGCCGTAGGCGGTGAGCGCGAGGGCGGTCCAGAGGGCGTCGCGGCCGAAGTACCAGGCGAAGCCGGGCCGTTCGCTGCGGCCGGCCGTGCGGTAGCCGGCCACGAAGCCGGTGCCGAGCATCGGGTTCGTGACGAGCCCCTTGTCCGTGCCCACCTTGGCCCACGCGAAGGCGTCGTCGAGCCGGTCGTCCGGGGTGTCCAGCGTGAGGGTCTCGCCGAGGAGGCGGCGGTAGTAGCGGGCCGTCTCGTTGTAGAGCGCCGGGGCGCGGTCGCGGAGGCGCTGGTAGGTGGCGAGCGTGGCCTCCCGGCCCTCCACGCTGCCGGCGAAGAGGATCGGGTAATAGTGGCCGGCGGCGGTCTCGGGGTCGATCTCCAGGACGAAGCGGTTCGGCACGTCCCGGGGCTCCTCCTGGTACGGCATCACCGAGACGTCGCGCGCGCCGGGCGCCCCGAGGACGCCCACGAACCGGCGGCTCTCCTCGACGATCGTGTAGAGCTGGCGCTCGGCGTCCCAGCCCAGCCCGCCCGTCATCAGCCCGGCGGGCCACATCAGCGCGAGGTCCGGCCGGAACGAGGCCGTTACGGTGAGCGGCCGCACGGCGTCGACGTCGAGCAGCATCACCACGCCGGGCTCGTCGATGGGGGCGAAGAGGATCTGGCGGACCGTGAAGGCGGCGTGCGTGTAGGTCAGCACGGTCGCCTCGGGGCGGACCTCCACGTGCGCGATCAGGTCGAGCCCGTCGAAGGCGCCGGGGTAGTCTTCGAGCTGGAACGCGAGGCGGAAGTCGCTGACGAGCTTGAGGGGGTAGGCCCAGACCTCGAACGGCCGGTTCTCGTAGCCGAAGACGGCCGCCCGGCGGCCCAGCACGTCGAAGAAGGCGCCGACCTGCGCGGGCCGCTCCAGCACGAGCCCGCTGGTCTCCATCGCGAAGCGCGGCACGAGCCCGTCGCGGGGTTGCGCGGCGGCCGCCATCGCGAGCAGCCCCGCGAGCACCACGGGGGCAAGGGTCGGCAGAACCCACAGTCGGTGTGTCATCGCACGTCGATCAATAGGAGTGGGAAAGGGACGAGGGCGGCCGCCGCAGGGGGCCGGCGCACCGTGCCGGTGTCATGCCGCCCCTGCATCCTCGGGCACCGCGCCCCGGCGCCGCAATCCATCGCCGGGCCGCGGCCCAAAAAAAGCGGAGCCGAGATCGCTCCCGGCTCCGCTCGTTCATACGGCATCGCTACGCGCAGGGGCCGGTGCTAGTACCCCGGGTTCTGCGTCAGGTTGGGGTTCGAGTCCAGCTGGGTCTGCGGGATCGGGAAGAGCACCAGCTCCGGGCCGAGCTCGACCTTGAACTCCCACGGCTGCGTGAACTGGCCGTGGCGCACGAGGTCCTGGCGGCGCTTGGCCTCGTAGGTCAGCTCGAAGAGGCGCTCCTGCATGATCCGGTCGCGCAGGGCCTGCTTCGAGCCGAAGTCGCCGAGCGCGAGCGGCTGGTCCGGCTCGAAGACGCGGGCGCGGAGCGTGTTGAGGTAGTTGATGGCCTTCTGCGTGGGGCCGTTCAGCTCGTTCTCGGCCTCGGCCGCGATCAGGTACATCTCGCCCAGGCGGAAGAAGGCGTAGTCGTTGCCGTGGCCGCTGCCGCCCTGCGCCTCCAGGTCCGGCGGGAACTTGAGGATGCGGACGCCCTCACCCTCGGACGCGTTCTCGACGTTCGCGATCTCCGGCGTGAAGACCAGCGGCGGGCAGTTGGGCGGAGACGGGCAGCGCACCTGCGCCTCGTTCCCCGTCACGAAGTTGCTGCCCTGCCCGACGAGGAAAATCTGCTTGCGGAGGTCCTCGTCGTCGAACTGGTTGAACGTCTCGGCCAGCGTCGAGAAGCCGTTCCAGGGGGACGGCGTGAGCTGGTTGTAATGCAGCGCCCGCATCTGGAAGTTCATCCCCAGGCCGTCCTCGGTGTCGTGCTGGACGACGAACAGGAATTCGGGCGAGCCCTCGTTGTTGGTCGAGAAGTTGTCGAACCAGTTGTTGGCGAGGCTGTACTGGCCCGAGTTGATGAGGCCCTCGGCCAGCTCTAGCGCCTTCCGGCAGTCCTCGGGGCCGCACGGGTTGGGCGACCCGGCGAGTGCGTTGACGTCGCTGGAGCGGAAGACGTTGGCGTTCAGGTAGAGGTTGGCCAGCAGGGCCTCGGCCGAGCCCTGCGTCACGCGGCCCTGGTTCTGGGCGTTGCGCGAGGCCGGGAGGGC
>JAWWAN010000176.1:0-7349 GCA_033721675.1 Rhodothermales bacterium
CACGGCCGCCACCTCGCCGACGACCTGGACCGTCACGAGCGCCGCCATCGTCACCTCGGCGCGCACGAGGCGCACGTCGGCGGCTTTCGCCATGGCGTCGGCAGCCTCGACGGCGGCCACCAGCCCGCGCGTCTCGACCATCCCGAATGCCGTCTCGCTCGATGCTGCCATGAAGGTATCCGATGAGGCGACGGGCGAGGATCGGACGGCGGCCCGGGGCCTCTCGCCTCCGGCCCGCGCCGTTCGTCCCTCGCCCGTCGTCGTGCGGTTCGGAGGGCCGGCGCTATTCGCCGTCGGGCAGGATGATCTCGACGTCCGTGTGCGGGCGCGGGATGACGTGCACCGAGACGAGCTCGCCGACGCGCTCGGCGGCGGCGGCCCCGGCGTCCGTGGCGGCCTTGACCGCCCCGACGTCGCCGCGCACCATGACGGTCACGTAGCCGCCCCCGATCTTCTCTTTGCCGATGAGCCGTACCCGCGCCGCCTTCACCATCGCGTCGGCAGCCTCGATGGCCCCGACGAGGCCGCGCGTCTCGACCATGCCCAGGGCGATTCCGTAATCGTCTGCCATCGTGGAAATGTCTAGGTTGAGCAGGAGATTCGCCGCCACGCCTCCGGCATGGTCCGGCACGGATCGAATATAGACCCGCCCCCTCCGAATTGTCAACCTGACGGGAGCACGCGCCGGTGCTCCCGGAGCAGGCCTGGCGACGGGTTCAGGCCGGTGGTAGGAAGGACCGCTGACGAGCCTCCCCCTCCGGCCCGTCATCCTGAGCCGGCGCGGCCGGCGGGCGTGGTTCGCGGTTCTGCCCGGCGGCACTTCTCACCGGCGAGATCCTTCGGCTCCGGCCCTGCGGGCCTCCACTCAGGATGACCACGGGGGAACGGCGGCGCCCTTCGTCTCTGGTCTCATCGGCGGATCCGTTCGCGCAGCCACGCCGCCGCGCGCCGCACCTCGGCCCACGTGTAGTATCCGAACGCGACGACGAGCACCGGGTAGGCCGCTACCAGCCCGAGGCGGGCCGGCAGCCTGGCCCACGCCGGCCACGTGCGCGTCGGCCAGCCGAGGGCGAAGAGGCCCGCGACGAGCGCCAGCACCCCCAGCACGCGCAGCCACGGGAAGCGCAGTGCGGCGGCCTCGCGCCGTGCCACGTGCGCCGCGCCCACGGCCAGCGCGAGGTATGCCAGCAGCGTGGCCGCCGCCGCGCCATAGACCCCGAGGACGGGGATGAGCGCGACGTTGAGCCCGGCGTTCAGCCCGGCCGCCGCGAGCACGTTGAGGCTCACCGCCCCCGTCCGCGCCCCCGCGTAGGCCACGTTGATGAGCACGTAGTAGAGCCCGTAGCAGACGAACCCGAGCGCCAGCAGCAGCACGAGGCCGTCGGCGCGGAGGTAGGCCGCCGCCGCCGGCAGCAGGCGCGTCAGGTCGTGGGCGAGCAGGGCCAGGGCGAGGGCGGCCCCGCCGGCGAGGGCGAGGAAGTGGCGGAGGGTACGGCGGTGGATGGCGACGTCGCCCCGGTGCTCCCCGAGCACCTTGAGCCCGATGACGGTGAAGGCCAGGTTGAAGCTCTGCACGAGCAGCATGTTGAGCACGCCGGCCAGCCGCGCCGCCCATTCGTAGAGGCCCACGGTTGCCGGGTCGGCGAGCCACTTCAGCAGGTAGCGGTCTCCGGCGTTGAGGAACCAGCCGGCGAAGCTCGCCAGCACGAGCGGCGCGCCGAAGCGGACGAGCGGCCCCAGCAACCGCGCCTCGAAGCGCCACGGTACGCGCAGGAGCAGCACCGCCGTCAGCACGGCCGCGCTCACCGCCGCGGCGAGGGCGTAGGCCGCCATCAGCCCCGTCAGCCCCCAGCCGAGCACCACCATCAGCGCGTAGGCGGCGCCGACGAGCACGCCCACCTCGGCCAGCAGCGCCGCCACGTACCACCCGGCCCGCTCCTGCACCCGCAGCACCATCAGCGGCACCGCCCCGATCCCCTTCATCGCCACGTAGACGGCCAGCAGGTAGACGAGGCCGGTCTGCCCGGCGTCGTCGAGCATCAGGGCCGCCAGCGGGCGGGCGGCCGCGGCCAGCAGCCCCCCGGCCCCGAGCGCCGCGCTCACGGTGGCCGCCAGCGTGGTGAACGGCAGCGCGGCGTGGTCGCGCGCATACGCGGGGTCGGCGAGGAACTTCATCAGCCCGGTGCCCAGCCCGAGGCCCGCGAGGTAGATGCCGAGCTGGGCCGTGACGAAGAGGATGCTGAAGTAGCCGAACGCCTCGACGGAGAGGTACGCCGGGTTCAGGTACAGGACGGCCAGCAGCAGCCCACTCGCCTTGAGCGCGACGTTGCCGAGCGCATAGATGCCACCCTGCCGAAGCAGGCGCGCCGAGAAACTCGTCATGAGGCCCTGTCCCGATCCAGCGTGCGCGAGGTCCGTGAGAAGAGCGGCCCGGCGGGGCTACCGGCGGTGCACCCTGCCGCCGGATCGGGTGGGCTGCGGACGCGCTACCGCGCCCAGCCCCCTTCGCGATACAGGTGCACGATGGCGTCGCCCGTCAGCGGCCGGTCAAAGATACGGATGTCGTCGATCTCTCCCCGGAAGTACCGATCCACCCCCGCGCCGCCGCCGATGTAGAGCGCACTCGTGTTGCTCGTCGGCCCGGCGAGCGCCAGGGCATGGGTCGACGTCAGCGCGCCGTCCAGCAGGAGCCTCGCCGTCTCGTCCGCCGCGTCGACGACGAGCGCGACGTGGTGCCACCGGCCGTCCCATGGCTCCGGGGCGACGACCGGGAAGAGCTGCCCGGCATCGTAGATCACCCCGTTCAGGTTGTTCGGCTCGGCCCGCACCGAGAACGGATAGGGCGTCCGGTTCTGCTCGTCCCATTTCTGGAGGATGCGAGACCGCACCGGGTCCTGCCCGCGCACCCAGAGCGACACGGAATAGCCGCGCCCGGACCGCCCGACGTCCAGATTCTCAGTATGCGGGATCACGATCACGTCGTCCACGCCGTCGAACGCGAACGCGCTGCGGGCTTGCCCGAACCGATCGCGGGTGAGGCGTGCGCCAGACACCTCGCCATCGTTGGCCCCGCCGCTCCGGTCCTGCGCGCCCCCGTCGAACGGGTAATAGGCGACCAGGCCCTCGATGGCGCTCAGGTCGAACGGCTCCGGGTCGCTGCCGTCGCACGAGGCGCACGCGCTCCCCACCAGCGAGAGCAGGAGGAGCCGGCATATCATTTTCATCGACCTATCTGCATGGTTGGTAAGGCCCTCATCTCTACGTATTCGGTTCTTCTGGGTCCGTACCTAAATGGCGGACGCCACGGGCTACGGATGCTCAGCGGGAGCCTTGCCTTTGGCCGTGCAATCCTTCGTACATCTGCACCAGGCCCTGCACGGTGTGCGCCCAGTGGTAGCGTTCCTGCACGGCGGCCCGGCCCCGGCGGCCCATCGCGGCCGCCGCCTCCCGGTCGGCGGCGAGGCGCAGGATCGCCGCCGCCAGAGCCTCGGGGTCGCCCGCCGGATAGACGAGCCCCGCCTGCGTCTCCCCCACGATGCGCGCCAGCGGGCGGCAGTCGCTGACGACGACGGGGCGCGCGAGGTACATGTAGTGGAACAGCTTGTGCGGGATCGTGGCGTCGGTATGGACCGTCTTCAGGTGCGGGACGAGGCCGACGTCGCTGCCGAGCAGATAGCTCTTGAGACGGGCCTGGGGCTGCCACCCCTCGAACCGCACCGCCGCGCCCAGCCCGCGCGACGCCGCCTGCGCCTCCAGCTCGCCCCGGATGCGCCCGTCCCCCACCAGCACGAGGCGGGCACCGGGCACCGCCTCCAGCACGCGCGGCATCGCGTCGATCACCGAGGCCAGCCCCCGGTGCACGTCGAAGCCGCCCGTGTAGGTGACCGTCAGGGGCGAACGGACAGCCTCGACCACTGCGTCCTCCACAGCGTACTCCGCGAAGTCGTCGAGGCGGATCGTGTTGGGCACCACGACGATCTTCTCGGGATCCACGCCGAGCGCGAGGTTGCGGGCGCGCGCCTCCTCGATGACCACCACGAGGCGGTCCACCGCGTTCACCCACCGGCGCTCGACCCGCTCCCAGCGGGGGATGCTGACCACGAGCCGCCCCGGGAATCGGGTGCTCCACGCGTAGTGCTTCAGCGCCTCGACCCAGTTCTCGTGCAGGTCTCCCACGAGGGGCACGCCGAGCCGCCGGGCGGCCCGCAGGCCGCCGCCGAAGAGGTAGAGATCGTGCACGTGCAGCGCGTCGAAGCGAAATTCACGGTAGACCTGCCCGACGCGGCGGGCGAGGTACCACGTGAGGAGCGGCACGGTGCCCGCCAGCCCGCGCAGCTTGTTGCGCACCGGCGCCGGAAGGGGATCCCGGAAGAGGTGGATGCCCCGGTGCACCGCCCGCGCCGGGCGGTCGTCCGGCCCGATCGCCAGCAGTCCCACCTCGAAGCCGGCTTCGATGAGCGAGAGCGCCTCGTTCTCGACGCGCACGTCCGGCGGGAAGGCGTGGTCGAGGGCCATCAGGATGCGGAACGGCGGGGGGCTCGGCATGGACGGGACCGGGGTTATGCGTGCAGCAGGTGATGGGCGATGGCGTCGCTCGGGCGGCGGCCATCGGGGCCTTCGCCGAAGGGCCGCTGCGGGCCGTCCGGCGGTGTGCGGGCGGCCTCGGCGATCGCCTCGGGGTCGGCGCCGGCCAGCCGGTTCCAGCCGTGCTCCAGCGTCTCGACCCACTCCGTCTCCTCGCGTAGCGTGGCGCAAGGCACGCCGAGCCAGTACGCCTCCTTCTGCAGGCCGCCGCTGTCTGTGAGGACGCCGCGCGCATTCCGCACGAGCGTGAGCATCGCCAGATAGCCTTCCGGTGGGCGGACCTCGACGTTGGGCGGCATGGCGAGGAGGTCCAGCCGGGCGCGGGTGCGCGGGTGGAGCGGGAGCAGCACCGGCGCGCCCAGCCGGCCCAGCCCGTCGAAGATGCCGCGCAGCCGGGCCGGGTCATCCGTGTTCTCGGCCCGGTGCACCGTCGCCAGGAAGTACGTGTGCGGGCCGTGAGGCGTCAGCGCGTCCAGCGGGGCATGTGTGGCGGCTGCCTCGGCGAAGAAGCGCGTGGCGTCGAGCATGACGTCGCCCGTGCCATAGACGCCCTCGGTGATGCCTTCGGCAGCGAGGTTTTCGAGGGCCGTCTGCGTCGGGCAGAAGAGCTGGTCGGCCAGCCGGTCTGCGACGATGCGGTTGACTTCTTCGGGCATCCGCCGGTTGAAGGACCGCAGGCCGGCCTCGACGTGCGCCTGCGGCAGATGCAGCTTGGCCGCCACGAGCGCACCGGCGAGCGTCGCATTCGTGTCTCCGTAGACCACGAGGCGGTCTACCGACGTCTCCGCAAGAAACGCTTCGAGGCGCACCATCGCCGCGCCGGTCTGCGCCGCGTGCGTGCCGGAGCCGACCTCCAGGTTCACGGCCGGGCGCGGAATGCCGAGTTCTTCGAAGAACACCCGGCTCATCTCGGGGTCGTAGTGCTGCCCGGTGTGGACGAGGATCTCCTCGGCGCCGGCCGAGGCCAGCGCCCGGCTCACGACGGCCGCCTTGATGAACTGGGGCCGCGCCCCGACGAGGGTGCAGATTCGCATGGAGCAGGGGTATGGGAGGGCGGTCAGGAGGCGCGCGCCACCGCGCCCAGCACGCCGGCCAGCCGCTCGGTGAGCACGCGCCGGTCATAGGCGCGCAGCGCGCCGGGGTCGGGCGGCGGCACGGCGTGGTGCGCGAGGAAGGCCGCGATGCCGTCGGCGTCGGCGTGGTCGAAGGCAGCGCCGCCGCCCGTCGTGCGGAGGATGGCGGCGAGGTCGCCGTCCGGCGGGGCGAGGGCCAGCAGGGGCCGCCCGAGGGCGAGGTACTCGAACATCTTGGCGGGCGTGACGCCCTCGTTGTGCTCCACGCGCTGCACGAAGACGAGCAGCACATCCGCCCGCTGCATCTCGCGCAGGGCCTCCGGATGCGGCACGTAGGGCACCAGTTCGAGCGCGTCGCCGAAGCCGGCCTCGCGGAAGGCCGCCACGACGGCGGCATCGACGTGGCCGACGAAGCGCAGCCGCAGCCGCGCGCGCCACGCAGGGTCTGCGGCCGCCCGCCGCCGGAGCGCCTCGACGAGGCCGGGCGCGTGCTGCACCGCCGTGAGCGTGCCCACGTGGGCCATCACGAAGCGGGATGGATCGGGCGCAGGCGCGGGGCCGGCCGGCAGGTCGGCCGGGTCGAAGCCGTTGGGGATCGTCTCGTAGCGGCGCACGTCGGCCTTGCTCGCCAACAGGCGCCCCACCCCGTCGCTCACCGAGAGCACGGCATCCGCCGCGCCCAGCACGGCCCGCTCCATCGCCGATTCCAGCCGGTGGACGAGCGCGGTGCGCGGCAGGTCCAGGTAGTAGCTGATGTCGGTCCACGGATCGCGCATGTCTACCACCCATGGGATGCCGTGGCGGCGGTGCAGGAGCCAGCCGGCGAGGTGCGTCGAGTGGGGCGGGCCCGTGGTCAGGAGCACGTCGAAGCGCTCGCGCCGGAGCCGCGTGTGCGCGGCGTGCACGGCGAAGGGCACCCACCCGAGGCGGGCGTCCGGCACGAAGACGTTGGCGCGCAGCCAGCGGGCCAGGCGCTGCGCCCGGCCGGCCTCTTCATCCTTGATGAAGCCGACGCCCACCGTCGCCTCCTTCGGCTTGCCCTGCATCCGCGCGTAGAGCGCATACGGATCCCAGGAGCGCGTCCGCACGACGTCCACGTCCGGGGGCACCTCGGCGCCGAGCGTCGGGTCCAGATCGGGGTAGCTGGCGTGGGCCGGGTCGACGGTGAGCACGGTCGGCCACCACCCAAACGCCGGAAGGTACTTGACGAACTTGAGCACCCGCTGCACCCCCGGCCCCCCCGACGGCGGAAAATAATAGCTGACGACGAGGACGCGCGGCATGCCGGGGCGACGAGGAAGAAGCGACGGATGACGAACGGAAGATAGCCGATGGGCCGAGGACGTTTTGAGAAAGGATGGCGGATTGTGCCCCCGCTTCCTCGCTCAGCCCCGCACGGCCTCCACCGCGTAGTAGCGCGGCGTGATGCGGCGCAGCAGCGGGCGCAGACCCAGCGCCCGCGACGGGCTCGTCCACTGCGCGCGGCGGACGATGCGCCAGCCGGCCTTCTCCAGCAGCCAGTCGAACTGCCAGTCTTCGAACTCGTGGAAATGCCGATCCCACGGGTCGCTCGCGTTCCGGTAGGCCGGCGCGAACCACAGGCGCAGCGGGACGGTGGCGATCAGGCGCGGCGCGTCGATGGCGCGCAGCACGTTGAGCGGCCCGACGAGGTGCTCCAGGATCTCGAACGCC
>JAWWAN010000177.1:0-7346 GCA_033721675.1 Rhodothermales bacterium
GGGGGCCGAAACCGCCCGGCCGCGCGGGTGGGGCTTATCAGGGCAGATGCGAAGGCACCGGCTCCAGAACCGCCCGGGTGGACGTCTCCCGCGCAGCCTCAGACGCCCCCGAACGCGCTCTCCGAGCGTGTGGACGGGGCGGCCCGACCGGTGCTCCAGGCAGGGGGAGCGGCGCCCGAACAGCCGTCCCCCGCTGCTTCGCACGGTGACGGCCCGGCCCTGCCCGAGATGCCTGAAGGCGAAGCGACGGACGGCATCCCGGCCCGAGCCCATCGCTCAGGCAGCGAGGCCCCCGTCCTGACTCCGCAGCGCGCTGTATCCTCTGAGCCGGACGCATTCACTGAGCTGAAGGCGTCGACGCCTCGTACCGATTCGTCCGCCCCGACCGCATCTGCCCCGACCGCATCCGCCCCGGCCGATGCCGCCGCGCAGGGGCAGGCAGGAACCGAGGTACCCCTCACTGTGGAGGAGATCGCGGTGGATGGGGCGGACGATGCCGCGATGCACGATCCACCCGCCCGCGCCCCTGCGAAGAAAGTACCCGCAGCCTTACCGCCCGAGGTGAAGCCATTGGCTTCGTCTGCGAACGCAGGGGCGGTGGAGCCTGGCGGACCGGCGCGAATCGAGGGGGCCTCGGCTCCGGCGGATCCCGCGCCGACAGCCGACGCGCTCAACGCCGGCGCGCCTGCGCTTCCCGAAGAGGGAGTCCCCCCCGCCGCCCTCCACGACGGCATGGAGCCGGACGCAGAGCCTCCAAAAGAACGCCACGAGCAGGGACGCATCGCGAACGAAGCCCGCGCCCCCTCGCACTCAGCGGACACTCCCGGCCATGAGACCGGGCAGGACGGCGGACGGCGGCATCGGCAGGAAACCGACACCCCGGCACCCGCCCCCCAGCAGGCCGCCAGCCCCGACGCCACGGACGCCGCCTTCGACGCCGAGGCGGCGCCCGAGCCTGCTGCCCCGGTTTCCCCTGAGACGCCGGCGGCCGAGCCGGTGAGCCTCGACGAGACCCCGGCGTTGCCGACGGCCGAACTCCGCACGCCGGAGACCGGAGGGCGGCCGCGTGCCGAGGGCGCCGCGATGCCCGAACGGGCGCAGGCCCCCTTCCTCCGGGCCGCGCTCGGCGCGGCCCGCCGCCTCTCGGTGCTGCCCGGCGGGTGGAACGTCCTCGAAATGCCCCTCGACGAGGGCGACGGCACCCTGACCATCCGGGCCCGCCGGGAGGACGGCCGCGTGGCCGTCGCCCTCGGGTTCAGCGACCCCGAGCTGCGCGCGCACGCCGCCGCCCATGCGGACCGGCTCCAGCAGCTGTTGCAGGCCGAATACGAGACCACGGTCGATTTCACACTCCTCAGCGGCGACGGCGGCGCACACGCCGACGGCGATGATCCCGCCGAGCGGGGCCAGCCCGCGCGCGGCGGCGGCTCCATACAGGCCGGCGAGGCCGCGCCCGAGGCTCCGGCTCGGCGCGTCCTGCCGGCCGGCACCCGGCACGAGTGGATCGGCTGATCCGCGTGCCCTCCTCGCTTCTTCCACCAGACCCCGAGAACCCGCATGCCACTACCACCGACCCTCCCACCGATGGGCGCCCCCGGCGCCGGCCCGCCGATGGGCGCCTCCAACGGCCTCGGCGGTCCTTTCGGCCCCAACCTGGGCAAGGAGGACTTCCTGTTGATGCTGGTGACCCAGCTCAACAACCAGGACCCGATGAATCCGCTGGAGGGCCACGAGTTCGCGGCCCAGCTGGCGCAGTTCAGCAGCGTCGAGCAGCTCATCGGGCTCAACGAGTCGCTCTCCGGCCAGGGCGAGTTCTTCGCCGCCATGGCCGAGGCCATGGAGCTGTCGATGGCGGCCCAGGCCGAGGCGCTGACGGCCCTCACCGCCAGCTTCGACCGCAGCACCGCCACCAGCCTCATCGGCAAGACCGTCGAGGTGCCCGGCAACGGCATCGTGCACGCCGTCGAGGAGGCGCCGCTGGCCTACGCCTTCGAGCTGGATGCCCCGGCGGCCGGCCTCGAAGTCACGATCCGCAACGAGGCGGGCGAGACCGTGCTCTCGTTCCCCATCGGAGCGCGGGGGGCGGGCCGCCACGAGGTCACGCGCCCGTCCTACGACGCCAACGGCGATCCCCTCCCGCCCGGCAACTACACGTTCAGCGTTTCGGCAACCGACGGCGACGGCCAGCCCGTGGGCGTCACGACGCTGACGCAGGCCCCCGTCGAGCGCATCTCGTTCGGGCCGGAGGGCGTGCTCGTCTGGGTGATGGGCGAGGCCGTCCCGCTCAGCGAGATCCGCAGCATCGGGATGCCGCCGGCCGCCCCCGAGCTTGAAACCGAACCCGTAACCCAACCCGACCCCGAGTCCTCATGAACGTCCGTCAACTCGCCGCCCGTGTAGAGGGCGCGCAGCCGCAGAAGGCCGCCGAGCGGCGCTTCAAGGTGCCGAACCGGGGGCATGGCACCCCCTTCGAGACGCACCTGAAGTTCGTCCGCCGCGCGGCCGGCCAGAAGGGCATCGTCGCCCGCATCTCCGAGCATGCCTGGGAGCGCATGGGCCAGCGCGACATCGCGATGACCGAGGCCGACCAGCAGCAGCTCGGCGAGGCGATGCTCGCCCTCGAAGAGAAAGGCGCGCGGGACGCGCTCCTGCTCCGCAACGACGCCGCCTTCGTCGTCAACGTCCCCAACCGCACCGTCGTCACCGCGCTCGACCGGCAGGAGATGCAGCACCGCATCTTCACCCAGATCGACAGCGCCCTCGTGCTCGACGACGCCACCCGCTAGTTCCCAACCGATTCTTTGAACCCCGGCCGGACCCACGCCCCTCGCGGGTACGGGAGGCCGGCCCGCAGCCGACCGACCGACGCTGCGGACCAGACCCTACACGAAAACCATGATCAACTCCCTTCGCTCCGGCGTCAGCGGCCTGCGCACGCACCAGACCCGCATGGACGTCATCGGTAACAACATCGCCAACGTCAACACGGTCGGCTTCAAGCGCTCGCGCGTGACCTTCCGCGAGGTGCTGGGCCAGCTCAAGCTCGGCGTGGCCCGCATCGCCGGCGGCAAAGGCGTCAACCCCAGCTACGTCGGGCGCGGCGTCTCCGTCGGCGCCATCGACCAGGACTGGAGCCAGGGCTCGTTCGAGGGCACCGGCCTCGCCACCGACCTCGCCCTCTCCGGCGACGGCTTCTTCCTCGTCCGCGGCAACGACCAGACCGTCCTCAGCCGCGACGGCAGCTTCCTCTTCAACGGCGAGGGCAACCTCGTCAACTCGACCAACCACAAGGTCCAGGGGTTCGCCATCGGCGACGACGGCGCCGTCGACATGAGCACGCTGCGGGACATCACGATCGACTTCGTCACCCAGGCCCCCACCGAGCCCAAGTTCACCGAGAACGTGATGCTCTCCGGCAACCTCTCCGCAGACGCCGCCGAGGGCGAGACGATCTCCGTCTCCACGGCCGTCTACGACGAGCAGGGCCGCACCCACAACGCCGTCATCAAGTTCACCAAGACGGCCAATGGGAACGAGTGGGACGTCGAGGTCACCTACGCCGGCAACGCCACCCCGCCGCCCTTCGCCGACGTGACGAGCACCGCCACGTTCGACGTCGACGGCTCCCTGATGTCGCCGGGCGCCATCGACCTCACGTGGGACACCAGCTACGTCGCCTCCGGCACCACGCTCTCGCTCGACATCTCGGAGCTGACCCAGTTCAGCGGCTCGACGACGGCCTCCGTGGGCGACCAGGACGGCTACTCCGCCGGCAACTTCCTCGGCTACACCATCGACGCCGCCGGCATCGTCTCGCTCAACTTCTCCAACGGCGAGCAGAAGCCCACCTTCCAGCTCGCCCTCGGCAACGTGCACAACCCGAACGGGCTCTTGCAGCTCGGCGAGAACCTCTACGGCGTCAGCGCCTCCTCCGGCGACCTCGTCACCGGCCGGCCCGGCTCCGAGTTCTCGCAGACGTCGGTCGTGGCCGGCGCGCTGGAGATGAGCAACGTCGATCTCGGCACGGAATTTACCGACATGATCGTCACGCAGCGCGGCTACCAGGCCTCGGCCCGCGTGATCACCACCAGCGACGAGCTGCTGCAGGAGATCGTGCAGCTCAAGCGGTAGACATAGCAGGTAGCCGGCGGGCGGGAGGGCGCGCTCCGCCTCCTGCCCGCCGGCGCCTCGCGTTCCGGAAAACCCCGGCGTGCGGCGGCAACCTTTTCCGCGCGCACGCACGCGATCAACGAACCGAACAGCATGGAGAAGTCATCCCCGATCGGGCTCGTGGCGGGCCTCGTGCTCATCTACGGCACCATCTTCATGGGCGACGGCTGGGCGACGTTCTTCGACGTCGGCTCGCTGGTGCTCGTCGTCGGCGGCACGGCGGCGGCCCTGCTCGTGACGTTCTCGCTCGACGACCTCAAGGTGGGCCTGGGGGGCGTCAAGGAGTTCTTCACCTTCCAGGCGCCCGACCTGAAGGCCTCCGTCGCGCTCTTTACCGACCTCTCGCGCGTGGCGCGCCGGGAGGGCCTGCTGGCGCTGGACCGGCGCCTGGGCGAGATCGACGACGCATTCATCCGCTTCGGGATGGAGATGGCCGTGGACGGCGTCGAGGAGCACGCGATTGGAGACCTGATGGGCAAGCGCATCGCCGAGGAGGCCGGGCAGCGCGGCATCGTCGCGCGGTTCTTCACCACCGCCGGCACGGCCGCGCCGGCCTTCGGCATGGTTGGCACGCTCATTGGTCTGATCCAGATGCTGCAGAACCTGACCGACCCCTCGCAGATCGGCTCGGGCATGGCCGTGGCGCTCATCACCACGTTCTACGGCGCGCTCCTGGCGAACCTCGTGTTCCTGCCCATCGCCACCAAGGTGAAGGCGCAGACGGCGCTCTACGTCAAGGGCCTCGAGATCGTCCGGGCCGGCACGCTCGGCATCGTCCAGGGCGAGAGCCCGACGATGCTGGAGAAGCGCCTGCGCCTGCTCGCCGGCGACGCCGACGGCGACGACGAGGACGCCGACGTCCCGCTGCAGAAAGCGGCCTAGGCCGCGCCCGCATTCCTGACCCGCAGACCTTCCGCACCCATGGCTGACGACCTGAACATCGAGCCCGAAGACGACGAGCCCACAGCGCCCTTCTGGATGACCACGTTCAGCGACATGGTCACGCTGCTGCTGACGTTCTTCGTGCTGATCGTGGCGATGTCTGAGGTGGAGGTGAAGAAGTTCAAGGAGGCCCTCAGCTACTTCCAGGGCCACGTGGGCGTGCTGGAGAACACCAGCGCGATCTCGTCGATGACGCGCCACCTGAGGCGCGACGGCGAGGCGGCCGAGCGGGCCCAGCTCTACGAGACGCTCCTGGAGTACATGAAGGAGAACAGCCTGCAAGACAAGGTGGAGGTGCGGCTCACCGAGCGCGGCGTCCACGTCGTCGTCACCGACTCGCTGATGTTTCGCTCCGGCGAGGCCGAGCTGATCGAGCCGTCGCGCTCGATGCTGCGCGTGGTCTCCACGATCGCGCGGGCGCACGTCGAGCAGGTCGTAGTCGAGGGCCACACGGACGACCGGCCGATCGCCACGGCGCGCTATCCATCGAACTGGGAGCTCTCGGCGGCGCGGGCGGCCTCCGTGGTCCGGTTCCTGCTGGAGCAGGAGGCGGCCCTGGACCCGTCGCGCTACCGCGCCACCGGCTTCGGCGAGTTTCGCCCGGTGGCGCCCAACGACAGCCCCGAGAGCCGCGTCAAGAACCGCCGCGTCGAGATCCTCTTCCGGTGGGAGGAGGAGCCGAGCGACGCCGAGCCGCTCCCGTACCTCCAGCCGTTGCCGCTGCCGCTGCCCGGCTCTGTTCCATCCTGACTTTGCTGCCTCCCCGATCCCTATGAGTGACGAAACGACGCCGACCAAGAAGAAGCGCCCGCTGGCGCTCGTGCTGATCCCGCTGGTGCTGCTGGCATCCGTGGGCGGTGGCTGGCTGGCCTTCACGCAGTACGCGCGCCTGGCCGCCGCCGCCACCGTGCTTGCCGGTGACGAGGCCGAGGAGGCCGAGGAGCCCATCGAGTACGGCGAGTTCCTGGAGATCCAGGGGCTGATCGTGAACCCGGCCGGCACCGGCGGGCAGCGCTACCTGATGGTCAACCTGGGTCTGGAGAGCGACGAGGGCAAGGTGCTCGAGGAGCTGGAGTCGAAGGAAGTCGTCGTGCGAGACCACGTGCTCCGCCTGCTCTCGCGCCGCTCCGTCGAGGAGCTCGCGGACATCACGCTGCGCGACCCGCTCAAGGCCGAGCTGCGCGACGCCATCAACGGCGTCCTCCAGAAGGGCGAGGTCACGCGCCTCTATTTCACCCAGTACGTCCTGCAATAGCATGGATCCCACGCCCGCGCCGCCCCCGGCCGCGCCCGCCCGCGGGCGCATCCAGCCGTACGACTTCCGGCAGCCCCGGCTGCTGGCGCAGGACCAGATGCGCGCCCTCGGCCGCGTCCACGAGTCCTTCGCGCGCGACTTCGCGGTGCTGCTCTCGACCAAGCTGCGCACGATCGTGGATCTGCGGCTGCTCGCCGTCGAGCAGGTACGGTTCGCAGACTACGTGCAGGCCAGCCCGGTGCCGACGACCCTCTACGTGATGGCGGCCCCGGCGCTGGGCGAGCGCTTCCTGGTCGAGCTCGACCCGGCCCTGGCGATCTTCATCGTCGAGAAGCTCTTCGGCGGTACCGGCACCGCGATGCCGGATGCGCGCGCCCTCTCGCAGGTGGAGCGGGGCGTGATGCAGAAGATCGTCGGGCGGGCGATGGAGGAGCTGTCTAGAACCTGGCAGCCGCTCTACGAAGGCCCGTTCGAGCTGGTCTCCTACGAGTCCAACGCGGAGCTGGTGCAGATCATGGCGGGCGCGACGCCGGCTTTCACGGTGCACTTCGAGGCGCGGCTGTACGAGCACACGGCCCGGATGACGCTCTGCTACTCGTATCTGCTGCTCGAACAGATGCTGGGCCGCTCCGGTAGCGCCGCGCTCAACGGCTCCACGAAGAGCGTGGTGGCGCCGGCCGTCCGCGAGCGCTACGAAGCGTCGGTGCGCGAGGTCGCGGTGGCGGTCTCGGCAGAGCTGGGCCGCGCCCGGCTGCCGCTGGCCGCCGTGGCCGCCCTGGAGCCCGGCGACGTGCTGCTGTTGGACCGCAAGGCCGAGGCGCCCGTGACGGTCCGCGTCAACCGCCAGCCGGCATTCGCCGCGCAGGCGGGGCGGTCGGGCCGGCACCGCGCCGTCCGCATCGTCGATCTACTCGAACCGTTGAATCTGCAAGCTGATGAGCCTTCCTGACCTGAATCCGAAGATTGCCCAGGCGGTGCA
>JAWWAN010000178.1:0-7339 GCA_033721675.1 Rhodothermales bacterium
AGGGGTGGGCGAGCACGAAGGCGAGCAAGGCCCACGGGGTGCGGTACTCGAAGCGGGCCGTGTGGCCGGAGGCGCGGAGGCCGGGCTGCGCCGGGTCTGCGGCGGGCACGCACTGGCCGTTCCTGGCCCAGCGCAGATGCAGCCGGAGGGGCTCCCCGTAGGTCCACGTGCCCACGCGGGCGTCGTCAGAGCGGGTGACGGTGCGGCCGCCGAGGTCGAGCTGCCAGCCGATGACGTAGCTGCCCAGCGGAATCCCGTCCGGCCCGCGCGGCTCGCGGTCGGTGCGGACGCGGAAGTCCACCTCGACGTCGAAGCGGGGCCGGGGGCTCTCGGCTTCGTCGGTGACGAAGGCCTCGAAGAAGGCCTCGACGGGTTCGAGGCGGCAGAGGAAGGCCCACGGCGCGTCGAGGGCGGAGGGCGCCTCGGTGCAGCGCGGGGCGGCGCGGCGCGCCTCCTCGCAGGTGCACCCGGCCTCCTGCGCCACGATGTCTCGGCTGACGGCCATATAGCGGCGGTACTGCTGGAGGAACTGGCGGAGGCGCTGGGGCTCGGCCTGGATGGCGCCGGCCTGTTCGGAGAACGGGAAAGCCGGCCCGAGGCCGGCGTCGAAGACGGCGGCGAGGCGCTGGTACTCGGCCACGGCGTTGGTCACGGCCACAGACCGGCACGCCTCGCCGAAGGTGCCGTAGACGGCGCCGAACTGGGTGCTGAAGTAATCGTCGCCGGAGGGCACGGTGGCGTCGCGGAGCACGGCGAGGCAGTCTTCGGCGGACGTCGACCCGAGCAGGGCGCGGAGGAAGTCTTCCAGTACGCTCAGTGTGTTGCCGGGCTGCTTCTGCTCGTGGGCCTGCACCTGCCGCACGATGCGGCGCCAGCGCGCCGTCAGCGCGTCGGCGCCGGCGCCGCCCTCCTGCTGCGCCTCAATGTTGTCGAGGAAGAGCACGAGCGGGGCCGCCATGTCGAGCGCGAGGTGCTTCAGGGCGGCGCGCTGCGTGGCGAGGTAGTCCTCGACGTCGTCGCTGGAGGTGATGGTGGTGCGGTAGAGGGGCGTGCCGCGCGGCATCGTCCTCGGCGGGTCCAGCGCGTAGAACCGGCTGCGGGCCGGCGGCGGGGCACCACCGTCGCGCGCGAGCGCGGCGCGGGCGTCCTGCCGGAGGCGGCTGTCCACCACGCGCAGCAGGAAGCGGGCCTGCCCCGTCGCCAGGTTTTCGAGGTCGGTCAGGTTGTGCGTGGCATTCGCGGCGCGGAGCTGGCTGATGACGCGCGTGATGAACTCGCTGGCCGCCTCGAAATTCTCGATCCGGTCGAGCAGCAGGTGCTCCCGGTCGGCGAGGAACGCCTCGGTGTCTGCGCCCTTGACGACGGTGGCGCGGCGCAGGAGGTCGACGATGTCGGCCTCGAAGTGCACCCCGGCGAGGCGCCCGCCGTCCTCCTCGGCGAAGTCGGCGTACTCGAGGTCGGCGGCGCTGCGCAGCAGCGCCACGTTCCAGTGCACGGCCCGCGTCGCCACGTTCTCGACGCCGGGGATCTCGGCGATACCGCCCTGGGCTTCGAGCATGCGCAGGTCGCGCAACCGCGCCAGACGCCCCTCGACGTCGGCCACCGACGGGGCCAGCTTCAGCTTTCGGGTGAGCGAATCGACGGTCAGCAGCGGGCCGGTGAGGATCGAGCGGCGCGCCAGCAGCTCCGCCCGCGCCATGTCTCGGCGAGACGGCCCCTCGGCCATCAGGTACGCCACCGGGCCGCGCCCGAAGAAGGCCGAGCGGCGCATGGCGTCGACGACGTCGTAGAAGACGGCGTCGAGCGAGTCGAGCTGGAGGAAGCGGCGGGGGTTGGGGGACGGGTTGAGGTAGGCGAGCGCGCTGTTGGCCAGCAGCAGACGCACCTGCCGGATGGCCTCCAGCGCGTCCGCGATGGCCTGCTGATCCTCGCGGGAGGCCCGGGGGTTGCGGTCCACGTTCTCCACCCGCAACAACCGCCCGGCGAGCTCGTCGAGCCGCCCCTGGAGCAGGTTCTCGTCGAAGAGGTCGCGGTAGAGCCGGCCGGCGATGTCGCGGGCGGCCTCGCCCGCCTGCTGCTGCAACGCGGGGTCGACGCGGTAGCGCAGCTCCCGGAAGTCCATGCTCCCGAGGGCGTCGCGGTAGAGGCTCGCGTGGCGCTGGAACCCGGCCGGCAGCTCGCGCTCGTAGAGGTAGCCGACGATGGCTTCGAGGTCGTCCAGGCTCTCGGTCACCTGCACGTTGTTGTAGCGCCGGGCGATCTCTTCGAGCTCGACGAGGGCGCGGACGTAGCCCTCCATGTCCACGAAGGCGGGCTGGTCGCGGAGGGGCACCACGGCGCCGGCCCCCAGCGGGTCGAGCGAGGCCTCGGCGAAGGAGGTGCCCAGCAGGTAGGGATCGCTCGCGCCGGCGTAGAGCGCATTGAGCCGGTCGATCCACTGGCCCGCCTGGGCCTCCACGCGGCTCGACTCCTCGTAGAGCGCCTCGGCCTGCACGAAGAGGGTCTCGGCGCGGGCCGCCTGGTCGATGTCCACCAGCGTGTTGCCGCGCGTCCGCAGCCGGTCCGCCAGGACCTCCAGCGAGTCGGCGCGCTCGAAGGCGAGGATGGCGCGGGCGCGCAGCCGCTCGGCCTGGTCCTCGCCCGCCTCGGCCGCGCCTGCGCCGAGCCCGGCGAGCGGGTCAGTGACCGGGGTGAGGGCGCCGCCGCCGAACGTGACGAGGCGGTGTGCGCGGCCTTCCAGATGGCGGCGGACGTACGGAAAGACGAAGTCCTCGTACCCGACGGCGAAGGCCCGCTCCAGGCTGTCATTGATGGCGCTGAACCACGACGGGGGGATGAAGAAGGACCGCAGGCGGCACGCGTCGAGGCGCGCGAACTGGTCGAAGAGGGACGCCACGAGGGTATCGACGTGCTCGCTCTCCGCGAGCGTGGCCTGCGCCGGGGGCAGCTGCCGGACCTCCTGCACGCCCTTGGCGATCGTCTCCAGGGTCTTGACGCGGCCGTCCTCGCCGGCGTCGAGCCGCTCGTAGGCGAAGAACAGACCGAGGCCCCAGACGAGCGCCACCACGAGGCTGGCGGCCTGGAAGGCGCGCGCGGTGCGATGGCTGTAGCGCAGCTTCTGCGTGATGGGCCGCGCCAGCCGGTATTCGGGGAAGACCTTCTCTTCGAAGAGATGCTTGAGAAAGACCGGGCGCGGGCCGGGCACGTCGGCGGCGGGCAGCGGCACGAGCATCTCGCCGGGGTGCGGCACCGGAAGCGGCGGCTCCGGCGGCTCGATGGGCGCGCCGGGGTCCAGCGGCTCGCCCAGCAGCAGCGGCGCGTCGAAGACGAGGGGGTCGTCGAAGCCGCGCGGGGCGTCGTAGGCGGGCGGGGCGTCGAGGGCGAGGGGGTCGTCGGCGGGGAGGCCGTCTCCGGCACCGTCGGGGAGCAGGCGGGCAGGCTCCTCCTCGGCAGGCTCCGGGCCGGCGTCTCCGGTGAAGTAGATGCCCCGCAGGTCGTAGGCGTCGTGGTAGGCGCTGGGGCGGAAGAGCCGGTTGAGGAACACGCCCAGCGGTTCGCGCAGCGTCTGGAAGTCGCTCGGGAAGACGAAGAAGCCGTCCGGGTCGTCGCTGTCCATCCCGTCGCTCATCAGCTCGATCTGCGAGCGCTTGAGGGCGTCGTCGAGCGTGTCGAAGGCTTCATCGACCCAGCCTGCCGCGTAGACGGTCTCGACGGCGTAGGGCGAGGACCACCCGAAGATGGTGTCCCGGTAATGATGCGGCAACTCGTTGAGGAAGCCGCGGAAGCTGGGGATGGCGTCGCACTGGGTGACGACGACGTAGATGGGAAAGCGGAGGCCGAGCACGCGCTGGGCGTCGAGGAGCTTGCGGTAGAGGTGGTCGGCCTTGTGTTCGAGGGCTTCGTCGGTGAGGGCGAGCGGCCCGGCCAAGTCGGTGCACGGCACGGCGAGGAGGACGCCGTCGATGGGGCGGCGGCGGCGGCGGAGCTGGAGCTGGTGCAGGAGGCTGCGCCAGAGCAGATCGCGCGTGGCGTCGGCGTCGCGGGCCAGCACGTAGGGGCCGGGCACGTCCAGCACGACGGCGTTCTGGAAGTACCACCAGTTGACGCTCTGGCGGCGCGGCGGGCCGTCGTCTTCGAGCAGCACGGGCGCGTCGTCGCCGGCGTCGAAGGCTTCGAGCAGCGCGGTCTTGCCGGCGCCCTCCTCGCCGATGAGCAGGTACCAGGGCACCTGGTAGCGGTACTCGGTGCCGGGAATGTGCTCGCGGAGGCGCTGCTCGTGCGCCTCGAACGACGCCTGGATGCCCGCCACGTCCGGGTCTTTCTTGTCGGGCGGCGCGGTGGGCTCGGGCGGGGCCTCCTCACCGCCGTCGGCCTCGGCGGCCGCGCGGCGGGCGCGCAGGTAGAACACGAGCGCGACGCCGAGGGCCACCAGCGCCAGCCCGATCAGGAGGAGCAGCAACCAGTGGTCCGCCATCCACCCGAGCATCCCCGCGAGGGCGCCTTCCGGGGCGGCTCCCTCGGGCGGGGCGGCTCCCTCGGGCGGGGCGGCCTGCGGCACGGCCTCGGGCGGCGCGGGCGCTCCGCTTTCGGCAGCGGCGGCGGCCTCGGGCGGGGCGGCGGGATCGGGCTGTTCTTGGTTCATGGACGGCCCTACCGGGTAGCTTCGATGCGAGAGAGGGCGTCGAGGGCGTCCTGCGTCTCGTCGGTCAGGTTGCGCCAGGCGCCCCACGAGATCAGGTAGAACACGAGCACGATGCCCAGCAGCACCCACCCCCAGCGGTACGGGTTCGGGACGTTCACCAGCGGGGCCTCGGCGAGCGTATAGTCGTAGGCCTGGGGGAACGGCACGGGCCGCTCCTCGTCCAGCGTGGCGTCGTACTGGCGGATGAAGGTGTAGAGGGCGTCGCGGTAGTGGGCCAGGTCGGCGAGCGCGGCGGGGTCCGGGTGGTCGTGGTAGCGCCCCCGGAAGTCGAGCACGAGGGCCATCAGGTAGACTTTGGCCAGCTCCATCTGCGTGGTGTCGCCCTCGCGGAGCAGGTATTCGATGCGCTCGAAGAAGAGGTCGCCGGCGACGGCGGAGCGAAAGAGCTTGGCTTCGAGCAGGTGTTCTTTCCAGAGCAGCCGCCCGCGCCAGTCGAACCGCAGGAAGATCTCGTCGGCGAGGGCGACCATCACGTACTGGGCCTCGCGGAAGAGGCGGAACGAGTGGTCGCCGCCCAGCCGGCCGGCGATGCGTTCGCGGGGTTCGAGCACGCGCAGCAGGCGGTCTTGCACGGCCAGCACGAGTTCCAGCGTCTCGTCCGGGAGGGCGAGCGGGTGGCCCGTCTCGGCGAGGGCGTCGTCGGCCATCGAGAGGGCGGGCGCGGCAGACCGGCGGAGGCGAGCCGGGGCCGCCAGGGGCACGCCGGCGTCCAGGGCCTGCTTGAGGCGGACGACCTCGTCGTAGAACGTGCGGAACCAGGCGAGCAGGTAGTGCCCCTGGCCGTCGGCAGCACCCATGGTGGTCACCTCTCCTCGTGCAGATACAGATACTCGCGCTTGCGCTCTTTGCGGACGTAGAGCAGCACCTCCACGGGCCGCTCGTAGCCGGGGCGTTCCTCGGAAGCCATCACCACGAGGGGCTCGCCGGGGACGAGCACGCGCGCGTCCGGCTTCAGCTCGAACAGCTCCATGTCTCGGCCGGGCACGAGGCCGTCCGACTCGTCGGCGTGCTCACGGTCGAGCCCGCGCACGCGGCGGCGGCGGATGTCGTCGAGGTGCGTGGCCGAGCAGATCACGCAGTCGGAGCCCCATTGCACGGCGTCGAGGCTGGCGCGCGCGCGGATGCCGAGGACGAGCTTCTGGTCCAGCCACGCCTCGTCGAAGAGCAGCGTGAAGCCCTCCTCCTGGCGGTCGAAGACGTAGACCTCGTGCGTCTCGTCGATGCCTTCCTCGATGCAGCGGTCGATGTAGGCCTTGACGTCGTTGAAGAGGTGATAGAGGTCGTCGTGGCGGTACGGCTGGAAGGTGGGCGGCACGAGGGCGTGCCCGACGGCCGCCACGTGGGTCGCCACCTGGCAGAGGGCGCCGTAGAGCGCGAAGGGATGCGCGCGGTCCGTGTGGAGGAGCGCTTCGAGGCCGCCGAGGGCGCCGATGAGGCTGTGGATGCGATGCCGCTCGAAGAGCACCTTCGGCGTGACTTTCTTCACCTTCGGGTCCACGCGGTCCGCCAGGAAGGCGGCCTTGTCGCGTAGCATGCGGCAGACCTCGTCGCAGATCTGCCCCAGCGGGGCCGCCCGCTCCACGTGGAGCCACGGCGGCGCATACTCGGTGCGGACGTAGCCCTCGTTCCGGTAGCGGAGCTGGGCCAGCGGGAGGCTGACGTACTTCTTCGGCACGTCGCCGCCGAGGAGCAGGTGGAGCCGGGGGCGGGTGCGGCGGACGCTCGGGCTCGCCTCGCCGGACGTCTCGTCGAGGACCGGGGGGGCCTCGTAGGGTTCGCTCCGCTCCATCACCCCGTCGCCTCCGCTGCCGGCCTCGCCGTGGCGCACCACGGCCAGATGCACCGTCAGGCTGCGCTGCTTCAGCTCGTCGAGGAACGGCGCGAGGTTGAGGTCCAGATCCGGGCGTCCCTGGCCGGCCACGTGCGAGACCACGAGGCCGTCCGGCAGGACGGCTTCGAGCTCGAGCACGCGCAGGATGCCGCGGACGGGCTGGATCGTGTCGAACTTGAGCACCCGTACGCCCCAGTGGTAGGGCTCCATCGTGCGCGCGTGGAAGTGCGTCAGGGCCTCCTGGCGACGGGCGAGCTGCTGGAAGTGCTGGGGCCACAACAGCATCCCCTCGTACCAGGCTATCGGCTCCGGCACGGCGCTGGCTCTGGGCTCGTCGTGGGCGTGGCTCATAGGGCAGACCCTCGGCTCAGGGACGGTCGGTCGCGGGCCGGGCCGCCGGCAGGCACGCCCCGAGGAGCCGCTCCTCGGTCTGCCTGCGCCCGACGGCGACGCGCTCCACCTCGGCGTCGCAGACGCTGAAGTCGCGCTCGTCGAGCCCGACGGCGAGGGCGCGGGCCGGCGTGTACATCTGGCGGTGGGGCGAGTCCGGGTTGGCGTAGTCAGCGAAGAAGAGCACCTGCCGGGCGCAATGCATGCGCGGCAGGGGCAGCGTGAGGTCCTGGCCCGGCACCAGCTCCAGCGAGACGGCCTCGTAGGTGCGCTGCTCGTTGGGGAAGTCGCGGCGGAGCTGGGCGCGCGTGGCGAACCAGTCGCGGGCGGAGAGCTCCTTCAGCGGGTCGACGAGGTCGCCGTCGTAGACGAGCACGACATCCACGGCGACGGCGTTGGTCTCGTTGACGAGAGGG